>CAXSFF010000762.1:0-2756 GCA_964236035.1 uncultured Acetobacteraceae bacterium | reverse complement strand
TCACCGCCTGCATGATAGAACCCGACCCCACCGCCCTCGATGCACGACGCCGGCGCATCCTGTTCCGCGCCACCCACCGGGGCACACAGGAAACCGACCGGCTGATCGGCGGCTACGTCGCGCCGCGCCTGGCCGGCTTCACCGACGCCGAGCTGGACGCCCTCGAGGCGGTGATGGACCTGCCGGACGTCGAACTCGCCGACTGGCTGATGGGCCGGCTGCCGATCCCGCCCGGGCCGCACGCCGCCACGCTGCAGACCATCCGCAGCGCCGCCCACGTCCTGCAACAAGGCCCAGGCGTGGCCGGCTCGCCCGCGCAGTGAGTGCCGTCACCGTCCACGGCGCGCCCGAGGGGTTCGACGCGCTGCTGCTCGCGCGCCGCCGGGCCGAGCATGTCGGCGCCATCCTGCACGTCGCCCGCGACGACACCCGCATGGCGCGGCTCGACGAGGCGCTGGCGTTCTTCGCCGCCGACATCGAGGTGGTCCGCTTCCCCGCCTGGGACTGCCTGCCGTACGACCGCGTCTCGCCCAACCCGGCGATCGTGTCCGAGCGCATCGCCAGCCTCGCCCGCCTGCTGGAGCCGTCCGAGCGACCGCGCATCGTGCTCACCACCGTCAACGCCCTGGTGCAGCGGGTGCCGCCCCGCGCCGTGTTCCGCGGCGCCAGCCTGGTGGTGCGCACCGGCGACACCATCGAGCCGGACGCGCTGACCCGGTTCCTGGAGGCCAACGGCTACGGCCGCGCCGACACCGTGATGGAACCCGGCGAATACGCCGTGCGCGGCGGCATCGTCGACATCTTCCCCGCCGGGCTGCCCGACCCCGTGCGCCTCGACATGTTCGGCGACACCGTCGAGAGCATCCGCAGCTTCGACGCCACCACCCAGCGCAGCACCGACGCGCTGCACCACTTGGCCCTGCGCCCCGTCTCCGAGATCGCCCTCGACCGGGCGAGCATCACCCGGTTCCGCGAGGGCTGGCGCGGGGGCTTCGGACCCGGCGCCGAGCAGGACCCGATCTACCTGTCGATCTCCGACGGCCGCCGCCACCCGGGGATGGAGCACTGGGCGCCGCTGTTCCACCCCACCATGGAGTCGCTGCTCGACTACCTGCCGGACGCCGCCGTCAGCCTCGACCACCAGTGCGAGGAGGTGCTGGCGTCGCGGCTGGAGATGATCGCCGACCACTACCAGGCCCGCCGCGCCGTCCCGCGCGACGGCGAGGTGCCGTACCGCCCGTTGCCGGCGGAACGGCTGTACCTCGACCGCGCCGAGTGGGACGAGGTGCTGAGCTACGGCCCGCTGTTCCTGTTCAGCCCCTACGTCATGGCGGAGGCGCAGGCCGGCATCGACGCCGGCGGGCGGCCCGGCGTCGTGTTCACCCGTTCCGGCGGCCACGTCACCGCCGACGTGTTCCAGCAGTTGGCCGAGCAGTCCGCCACTTGGAGCCGCGACGGGCGCCGCACCTTCGTCGCCGCCTGGACCCGCGGCTCGCGCGAGCGGGTTGCCAACCTGCTGCGCGAGAACGGCCTCAAGGCGATCCAGGCCGACAGCTGGGACAAGGCGCGGCGCACCCCGCGCGACACCATCACCCTGGTGACGCTGGGGCTGGAACGCGGCTTCGTCGCCGAGGGCGTCGCCTTCGTCGGCGAGCAGGACCTGCTGGGCGAGCGCATCGCCCGGCCGCCGCGCCGCCGCAAGCGCGCCGACCAGTTCATCGCCGAGGCCACCGAGATCGCCGAGGGCGATCTGGTGGTGCACCAGGACCACGGCATCGGGCGCTACAACGGCCTGGTGACGCTGGCGGTGAACGGCGCGCCGCACGACTGCCTGAAGCTGCTGTACGACGGCGACGACAAGCTGTTCCTGCCGGTCGAGAACATCGAGATGCTGAGCCGCTTCGGCTCCGACGCCGGCACGGGGCTCGACAAGCTGGGCGGCGCGTCGTGGCAGAACCGCAAGTCCAAGATGAAGCAGCGCATCCGCGACATGGCCGGGGAGCTGATCCGCACCGCCGCCGCCCGCCGCGTGCGCGAGGCCGACAGCATGACCCCGGCGGAGGGCGCCTACGACGAGTTCTGCTCGCGCTTCCCGTTCGCCGAGACGGACGACCAGGCCCGCGCCATCGCCGACGTGCTGGAGGACCTCGCCGCCGGGCGGCCGATGGACCGGCTGATCTGCGGCGACGTGGGCTTCGGCAAGACGGAGGTGGCATTGCGCGCCGCGTTCGTGGCGGCGATGAGCGGCGGCCAGGTGGCAGTGGTGGTGCCGACCACGCTGCTGGCGCGGCAGCATTTCCGCGGCTTCTGCGCCCGCTTCGAGGGATTGCCGATCAAGATCGGCCAGCTTTCGCGCATGGTCACCGCCAAGGACGCCGCCGAGACCCGGCGTGGGCTGGCCGACGGCTCCGTCAACATCGTCGTCGGCACCCACGCCCTGCTGTCGAAGGGGATCGAGTTCGTCGACCTTGGCCTGCTGATCGTCGACGAGGAGCAGCATTTCGGCGTCTCCCACAAGGAGAAGCTGAAGGCGCTGAAGGCGGACGTGCACGTGCTGACGCTGTCCGCCACGCCGATCCCGCGCACCTTGCAACTGGCGCTGACGGGGGTGCGGGAGATGAGCCTGATCGCCACGCCGCCGGTCGACCGCCTGGCGGTGCGCACCTTCATCATGCCGTTCGACGGCGTGGTGGCGCGCGAGGCGATCCAGCGCGAGCGGTTCCGCGGCGGCCAGGTGTTCTGCGTGGTGCCGCGGC
>CAXSFF010000761.1:0-2761 GCA_964236035.1 uncultured Acetobacteraceae bacterium | reverse complement strand
TTCGGCGGACTTGACCGCCCGATCCCCCTCCAGCGCGCGCCACATCTCGACATCGCGCTCGGCGGTCCAGATTTGCGGCCGGTCCAAGCCCTTGGCCTCGTCGTACGCGCGCGACACGTCGAACGGCATGCAGTGCTCGAAGATGACCCAGTGCCCGTATTTCGGGCGCATGACCTCCATGGCCTCCTGGTAGGTGGCGTGCAGGCCCTTGCCGGCGGCGGCGGCGCGCTTGGCGATGCCGAACAGGTCGGACGTGAACGACGCGGTCCCTGCCAACCCCTCCTCGACATCGGCCGGGTTCAGCAGGCTGCGGCCCCGGCCCGGCACCAGCTTCTCCGCCCCCAAGGCTCGGATGGCGTCCAGGGTGGCTGGCCAGTCGCCGAAATGGGCATCGCCGCAGTAGGGGGTGGCGCCGAACTCCACGGTGTCGCCGGCGAATAGCACGCGCTCCTTGGGCAGCCACACCACGGTGTCCCCGGCCGTGTGGGACCGGCCGATGTGGATGATTTGCACCTCCCGCCGTCCCATCCACAGCGTCATGCGCCTGTGAAAGGTGACGTGCGGCCAGGTGAGACCGGGAATGGTCTCCTTGCCGCGGAACAGGCGCGGGAAGCGGCCGATCTCGCTGTCCATGTCCTGCTGCCCGCGCTCGGCGATCATGTCCCGCGTCGCGTCCGAGGCGATGACCTCGGCGCCCTCGTAGCCGGAGGCGCCAAGCACGCGAACGGCATGGTAGTGGCTGAGCACGACATGCCGCACCGGCTTGTCCGTGACGGTGCGGATGCGGGCGATGACGTCGCGCGCCATCGCCGGGGTGGCCTGGGCGTCGATCACGAGAACGGACTCGTCGCCGATCACGACGCCCGAATTGGGATCGCCCTCTGCGGTGTAGCCGTACAGGCCAGGGCCAAGCTCGTCGAAGCTGATGGTCTTGTCGGCCAGGTCCGTGGTGCTTGCGAAACCGGACATGATGTTTCCTTCAGGTGGTGGTGCTCAGGCTATGGCTTGCAGGGTGGGGTCCTCGCCCGATGGCTCGATCCCCTCGCGCGCCTTGGCGATGGCTGCCCGCAGGACGCCGGGATCGCCGATCTGGTTGGCGAGCAGCAGGATCAGCTTGGCGTTGAGCAGGGCGCTTTGCCCGGCCGAAAGGCCGGCGTGCGATTGGATCAGCGCCTCGTACATGTCGTCCGGGCGGGCGATGTTGGGGTCGAGCCGCAGGCTGGCATGCTCCCGGGTCATGCGCTGCCGGCGGCGCAGGCATTGCTGGCAGCGGGGGCGTTGCCGGTGGCGCGGGCCAGCGCCGCCGCGATGCGGGCCGGGTCGAAGCTGCGCCAGCGCGCGCACACGTGCTGATCGGGGCGCAGCAGGTAGGTGGTGCCTGGCTGCGCGTCGAAACGCGCCGAAGCCAGCCCATCCTCCTCGACTATCACCGGCCCGTCCAGGCGTTGCAGGGCGGGCGCGCACGGGGCCGCGGAGCGCGGCTCGATCACCACGGTGCCAACCGGCAGGCGGCCCGCGCGCAGGGCCTGCATCGCGGCGAGCTGTTCCAGGCCGATCCCGGCGCCGGCGCCGAAATGCAGCAGCGTGAACCCGTTCCCCACCTGGTCGAGCAGCCAGCCGGCCTGGCTGCCGCGGCGCACCGGGGCGTCGGCGCACGGGGCGCCGGGCAGCATGGCGCCGGCGAACGCGCCCTCGTCCGGCGTGTTGAGCGGCGAGCCGGCCAAGGTCGATGGCGTCGAAAGCCGCCCGCTGTTCACCAGCACCCGCGCGAACGGGCAGTCGCGCGCAAGCTGGAGCGTCGCGTCGCGGAACGTCCGGCTCATGTCGCTCTTTGGCGTGATGAAGTCGGTGCTGCGGGTGGAGTTGAGGATGTTCTCGTCGGCGGCGAACTCGCGCTCGCTCGCATAGCTGTCGAGCAGGCCGTCCGGCGCCTCGCCCTGCACGACGAGGCGCAGCTTCCAGGCCAGGTTGTCGGCGTCCTGCACGCCGGAGTTGGCGCCCCGCGCGCCGAAGGGCGAGACGCCGTGGGCGCAGTCCCCGGCGAACATCACCCGGCCATCCCGGAAGGACTGCATCCGCAGGCAGGCGAAGGTATAAACGCTGACCCATTCAAGCTCGAACTTCGCGTCCGTGCCCAGCAGGGCCTGCACGCGGGGGATGACGCGCTCCGGCGCGCGTTCTGCCACCGGGTCGGCGTCCCACCCGAGCTGGAAGTCGATGCGCCAGACGTTGTCGGGCTGCCGGTGCAGCAGCACGGACTGGTTGGGGTGGAAGGGGGGGTCGAACCAGAACCACCGCTCGGCTGGGAAGTCCGCCTCCATCCTGACGTCGGCGATGAGGAAGCGGTCACGGAACGTCTGGCCGCGGCTCTCATGCCCGAGCGCCTTGCGGATCGGGCTGCGCGCGCCGTCGGCGGCGACCAGGTAGTCGCAGCAAAGCAGGTACCCGCCGTCCGGCGTATCGACGGTCAGCGACACCCCGGCCGCGTCCTGGCTGACGCCGGCGACGCGGCTCCCCCAACGCAGGTCGAGGTTCGGCAGGGTCCGCGCCCGGTCGAGCAGATAGCCTTCGACATAGTACTGCTGCAAGTTGATGAAGGCGGGCCGGTGGTGCCCCGCCTCGGCAAGCAGGTTGAACGCATAGATCTGCTCGTCGCGCAGGAAGACGCGGCCCGTGTTCCAGCCGACCCCTTTCCGCGCCATCGGCTCGCCGCAGCCGAGCCGGTCGAATATCTCAAGCGTGCGCTTGGCGAAGCAGATGG
>CAXSFF010000760.1:0-2761 GCA_964236035.1 uncultured Acetobacteraceae bacterium | reverse complement strand
AGCAGGCCGAGCAGCAGCGGGCCGTTGTGGCTCACCGGGTAGGTGAGGAAGCCGAGTTCCCCGATCGCCTCGCGGTTGCTGAGCAGCAGCACGACCGTGCAGGCCAGCGCGGAGCGGGTGCCGGCGGCTTGGCGGACCAGCAGGAAGACCATGCCGGCGCTGCCGACGAACAGCAGCCAGCCCACCGCGAACGCCACCGGCGGCGCATCGCCGAACACCGCGAACGCGGCGAACAGCAGCGGCATGGGCCAGGTCAGCCAGTTGTCGGGGGCATATCGGAAGCTGGCGAGGAAGCGCGGCCCGTATTGCCGCACGCCCTCCCACAGCAGATAGGGGTCGGCCGCGTCCGACTCCGTGCTCCACGTCGCGAAGGCGTAGTGCAGGCTGACCCACAGCCCCAACGCCAGGCCCGCCGCCGCGCCGGCCCAGACGAAGCGCGACATCGGCGCGGCGCGAATGGGGCTGCAAGTCATGCCATGACGCAGCCGGCAGCGTCGATAACAGGCATCTCGCGCACCCACCCATCGAACTGCCGATTGCCCGCCGTCGCCGTGGCGGCGAGGAAAGCTTTATCCGATCTTTAACAAAACTCGGTGCGGCAGGCGATACGATATCCTGGATCAGGGGATCTCGACACCATGCCGCTGCGGCCGAGCGTTTATTCTGCCTTTGCCTTTACCCTCGCCGCGGCTGCGTCCAGCCACGCGGCCGTGGTGAACACCTGGGTGCAGTTCGCGCCCAACGACACCGTGCTGCTGCGGGCGATCGAGAGCGTTCCGGCCAACGGATGCCCCGCCGCGCTGGTGGACGGCGCGGCCGTGACGCTGAACCAGCGCGGCCCCGTCACCACGCCGGCGCAGGCGTCGCAGACCTACTACCCCGTGCTGATGTGCGAGAGCGCGCCGATCGCGGCGTTCGGCCACGGCTCGGCCAGCATCGCCGGCGTCGCGCTGAAGATGCCGGTGGCCAACCCCAAGACCATCCTGCTGGTCGGCGACACCGGCTGCCGGGTCACGGCCGCCGTGTCGGGCACGCAGAACTGCAACGATCCGACGCAGTTCCCGCTGCAGTTCCTCGCCAACTACGCGGCGACCTTCAAGCCCGACCTGATCGTCCACGTCGGCGACTTCTTCTACCGCGAGCAGCCTTGCCCGACCGGCTTCACCGGCTGCGCAGGCAACCCGGCGTTCGACAACTGGGACAGCTGGAACGCCGACTGGTTCACGCCGGCCGCCAACCTTATGGCCTCGGCCCCCTTGGCGCTCACCCGCGGCAACCACGAGAGCTGCAACCGCGGCGCCCATGGCTGGTACCGGCTGCTGGACGCGTACGCCTACAACCAGGCGGCGGTGGACTGCACGGGGCCATACGTGCCGATGGTGGGAGCGCCCGGCGCCAAGGGGCCGCTGACGCCGTTCGACTACGAGCCGCCGTACACGGTCAACGCCGGCCAGGTGACGCTGCTGATGTTCGACTCCAGCGACTCCAACACGACGGCGCCCGACGCGACCACGAGGACCCCGGACGGGCTGACGCTGGCGCAGAAGTACACCCAGCAGCTCACGGCCGCGCTGGCGCCGCTCGCCAACAGCAACGTGTTCTACATCACCCACAAGGCGTCGTACGACATCCGCCTGGCCACGCTCAACGGCAACCTGGCCGGCGGCGACGCCACCCAGCAATCGGTGTTCAACGCCCTCACGCCCAACGGCGTGCCGCCGCAGATTAAGCTGCTGGTCTCCGGCCATGACCATCAGTTCGAGGTGGTGGACTTCGCCTCCGGCGCCTACGCGCCGCAGCTGGTCACCGGCAACTCCGGCACCCTGCTGGACAACAACACGGGCACCCAGCCGCAGGCGTTCGTCGCCAACGCCACGCCGACCGACGGCGGCAGGGCGTACGCGCTGCCGGGCGTAAGCGCCACCGCGGCGACGACGATCCAGGCCAACGCCGACCGCTCCGAATACGGCTTCACCGTGTTGACGGCGGCACCCGGCGGTTATGTCGCCAACGTCTACAACACGGCGTCCAACAAGCTCGCGCGCTGCGTGATGAAGCTGAACCCGCGCTCGATGCTCTGCGTCCAGTAGACAAGCGCGGCCGTCCGCCTGAAGCTGCCGGCTTGAACGCCATCCAGCCGCCTGAGTTGACCATCCCCGCCGCGCTTGATGCAGGTGGCATGCTGCGGCTGGTCTGGCGGCTGAGCGTCTTCTACGGGCTTGCCGTGTCCGCCGTCATCGTGCCGCTGGCCGTGTTCCCCACGGCGCCGCTCGCCGTGGAGGCCCGTTCCGGCGGGCTGGCCGGCATCGCGGCCGGGTCGCTGCTGCTGGCATTGACCGGGCTGCTGGCGACGCTGCCGATGACCTGGGCGCGGTGTCGCATCGGGGCCGGCCTCCACGCGCCGCAGCGTCTGGCGCGCATGGGCCGCCGTCCGCAGGGCAGCATCGTGCCGCTGCTGAGCCTTGCCGCAGCGGTAGCGGCCTGGTGGCTGCGGCCTGCCATTCCCGGAGCCGCGGCGAACGCGGCGCTGCTGGGTTCCTGCGCCATCGTGCTCAGCTTCCCGCTGCTGGTGGCCGAGCGGATCATGGCGGGCGTGCGGCCCACGCGGCTGCCGGAAGCGCCGGGTTTGCAGGCGCTGCTGTTCGTGCCCGTGGCCGCCATCCCCCTTGGCGGCGCGTTGGAGATCGCCGCCGGCCTCGGGGCCTGGTGGGCGCGCCCGGCGATGACCGCGATCGTGGTGTTCGTGTGCGTCGCCGCCGCC
>CAXSFF010000759.1:0-2762 GCA_964236035.1 uncultured Acetobacteraceae bacterium | reverse complement strand
CATCGACACCATGTCGAGCTTGATCGCGCAGCACGGCGTCGCCGTCGAGCGCACCGGCAATTCAGGCCGCGAGCTGTCGATCGGCGGCCTGATCACCAACACGGAGGCGCCGTACGACATCGTGCGCAAGATGCGGGCGTCCGTATTGGTGCTGGGCCCGCTACTGGCGCGCTGCCGCGAGGCGCAGGTGTCGCTGCCCGGCGGCTGCGCCATCGGCACCCGCCCCGTGGACCTGCACCTGAAGGGGTTGGAGGCGATGGGGGCGGCCATCGACCTGGCGCACGGCTACATCCACGCCACCTGCCCGGGCGGGCTGCGCGGCGCCGCCATCGCGCTGCCGTTCGCCTCCGTCGGGGCCACCGAGAACCTGCTGATGGCGGCCTGCCTCGCCGACGGGCAGACGGTGATCGCCAACGCCGCGCGGGAGCCGGAGATCGGCGACCTGGTGGCCTGCCTGGTCGCGATGGGCGCGCGCATCGACGGCGCCGGCACGGGGACGCTGACCATCGAGGGCGTGCCCGCGCTGCACGGCGCCACCCACCCGATCATCCCCGACCGCATCGAGACGGGCACCTACGCCTGCGCCGCCGCCATCACCGGCGGGTCCGTGCTGCTGCGCGGCGCCGACCTCGGCCACCTGGCCGCCGTCGCCAAGATGATGCAGGCGGCCGGCGTCGACCTGGCCGCGGAACCCGGCGGCGTGCGCGTCACCCGCCGCAACGGGCTGCACGGCACCGACGCCATGACGGAGCCGTACCCCGGCTTCCCTACCGACATGCAGGCGCAGTTCCTGGTGCTGATGTCGGTGGCGCAGGGGGCGGCGATGGTGACGGAGACGATCTTCGAGAACCGCTTCATGCACGTCTCCGAGCTGACCCGCATGGGCGCCAACATCAACGTGCACGGTGCTTCGGCGATCGTGCGCGGCGTGTCGCTGCTGTCCGGCGCTCCCGTGATGGCGACCGACCTGCGGGCGTCGGCATCATTGGTGATCGCCGGGCTGGCGGCGCGCGGGCAGACGGTGGTGAACCGGGTCTACCACCTCGACCGCGGCTACGAGGGCCTGGAGCAGAAGCTGGCGGCGTGCGGCGCCGACATCGAACGCGTCGCCAGCTAACGCCCGTTGCGGGCGCCTGGCTGCTGCTGCCGGCGGCGGCGCTTGCCCTGCTGACCAGCGCGCACGCCGTCAACCCGAGCCAGAGCCAGCTACAGGAGGCCGAACGGGCGCGCGCGGAACAACTCGGCGCGCAACGCAGCGCCGCCGCCCGGCTGCGGGCCGCGCAAGCCGAGTCCCGCCGCCTGGCCGACCAGCGCGTGCTGGCCGCCGCCGCGCTGCAGAAGCTGGAAGCGCAAACCGCCGACGCCGCCGAAGCGCTGGACGCGCTGGCCCGGCGGCGCGCGCTCGCGGAGCAGCGCCTGGCGGAACGGGCCGCCGATCTCGGCCCGGTGCTGCCGCTGATCGAACGGCTGTCGCTGTATCCCGCGGAGACCCTGCTGGCGGTGCCGGCCAGCCCGGAGGAGGCGCTGCGCGGGTTGCTGGTTCTGAAGGGCCTCGCCCGGCAGCTCGAATCCGAGGCGGCGGCCCTGCGCGCGGAGCAGGCCGAGGTGGCGCGGCTGACGGCGGAGGCCGTGGTGCAGGACCGGCGGCTGACGGACGCGCAGGCGAGGCAAGGGTCGCAGGCTGCCAAGCTGGACCGCCAGATCGCCGACGCCCAGGCGCGCGGCCAGGACGCGGAGGACGCCGGCGCCGAAGCCTCCCGCCGCGCGGCGGAGCAGGCGGCGCAGGCGGCGAACCTGCGCACCGTCCTTGCCCAGATCGAAGCGGCGCGGCGGGCGGACGAGGCGCGCGCCCGCAACGACGCCATCGCGGCCGACCGCCAGAGGCACGAGGCCGCCGCAGCGGAGGCGCGCACCCGCCAGGCCGCCTTCGCGCAACCCGCCGGCCCCGAGCTGGGCGAGCCGCATGGGCGGTTGGCGGCGCCAGTGGCCGGGGCCGTGCTGCACAGCTTCGGCGAGCCTGGCGAGGCCGGCCAGGCGCAGGGCATCTCCTACCAGGCCGCGCCCGCCGCGCGGGTGTCGGCGCCGTGCGGCGGGCGGGTGGTGTTCGCCGGGCCGTTCCGCAGCTTCGGCGTGCTGCTGATCCTGGATTGCGGCCACGGCCTGCATTTCGTGCTCGCCGGGCTGGAGCACCTCGACGCCACCGTCGGTCGCATGGTGCAGCCTGGCGAGCCCGTAGGGGCGATGCCGACCTGGGACCCGCGCACCCAGGGCGCGCGGCCGACGCTGTACGTGGAGCTGCGGCGGGACGGGCAGCCGATTAATCCCGCGCCATTTTTGCGGGGGCGCTCGTGACGATGGCGGCGATCGGCCCTATGTGTCACCTTTACCATGGTTCGGTGGCCGAATGATCGGCGCCCAGGGGATCAGCAGGATGAAGTTTCGCACCGGGCTCTTCGTAGGCGCCGCGTTCCTCGCCGGCGCGTCGCTCGGCCCGGCGACCGGCGTGCTGACCCATGCCTTCGGGCTGCCCGGCGCCGCCTGGGCGATCGGCAGCGCGCAGGCGCAGGACAGCGGGCGCGGCGACACCTATCGCCTGCTGCAGCTGTTCGGCGACGTGTTCGACCGCATCCGCGCCGAGTACGTCGAGCCGGTCAACGACCGCGACCTGGTGGAGAACGCCATCAACGGCATGCTGACGGGGCTTGATCCGCATAGCAGCTACATGAACGCCAAGTCGTTCCGCGACATGCAGGTGCAGACCC
>CAXSFF010000758.1:0-2763 GCA_964236035.1 uncultured Acetobacteraceae bacterium | reverse complement strand
CCGTCCCACCCGTGGCGCTCAACGTGACCGACCCGGCACCCGCCGTCTGGACCAAGCTCAGGGTGTCAACCGGCTCACCGGGAGAAGCCTTGGCGATCACCTCGGTTTGTCCCGGCTTCAACACCGTGCTGGCGAGCACGGATGCAGCGGTGGGGCCGACGTTCGGGCCACCATCGAAGATCACTCCGGCCTGGCTGGTAGTGGACAGGCCCTGCTGCTGGTCGGTAATCGTGAGGTAGGAGGAATAGCCACCAAGTTCCGGCAGGGCGGCAGGCGCCGTGTAGATCACCGACTGCGAGCCGTCGGCTTGCACAGCGCCCAGGCTGAACGTCCCATACGTGCCAGCCGCCGCGGTAAGGCTCAGGGTATCGCCGGGCACGGCCGGTACAGCTGTGCCGACGACTATACTTTGCCCGGCTTCGACGGCCGTCTGATAGACATTAGCTGCCACGGACACCGGCGTGAAGAATGGAGTTATGAAGCTGAACTTCACGGAGGGCATCTTTGCGTTAGCGACCTGTGCCCCGCCTATATTAAGGCTGTTGCCGTTGATCGCGGCGTTCTGGATCACGAGCCCGCCATAGCCGGAGATGAGCGGGTTAAGATCGTTCACCGATACAGTATGGGTGGCTCCGAGGGCAAAATTGCCCAGCACGTCCACGGTATCATACTGCCCAGCGTTGCCATTGGCGGTGGTCGTCAGCACGCCGCCGATCTGCGTACCGTCCACGTCGACGGTTAGTTGCGAATCGCTTGGCTGACTGCCCTGACCATCTCCATAGACCATCAGTTCCAGCGTATCTGGACCTGAGCCCGCAGTAAGATTGGACATGACGACCCTCGTTTTGGGCACCAGTCTATTTCTGCGACCATCAGTGTCAACCTAAATCGACAACGAAGTGGACCCCTGCCGAGTGCCACTCAACCTGGTGTAATCGCCCGGTGAGATTTGTTCGGAATGGGGTCGATCGCCGCCGCTCCGGCACCCACCCACCAAGCATGTATGGAAGGCATAGCGTCGGTTGTCATGGAGGCAACGCTTGGGGTGAACGGGCCGGGAACGCCGGTCATGTGGCCGATGGTCGGCGTGACCCGCACGCTGTAAGGCCCGTGTCGATCGAAGGGCATTGTCACGTCAACTGGCGGCTTGCGACGGCCCAGGCAAGGATGGTGGCGTGAAGCAACCGCCGAACCCGCACCATCGTCACCGCTTTCCGGCAGACCTGATCAGCCACGCGGCATGGCTCTATCACGTGTTCAGCCCGAGCCTTCGGGATGTTGAGCTGTTGCTGGCTGAGCGCGGCATCATCGTCTCCTGCGAGAACATTCGTCGATGGCGCCTGAAGTTCGGTCCTGACTTCGCTGACAACCTTCGTCGCCGCCGACCTCAGCCCGGCGACAAGTGGCCCCTCGACGAGGTCTTTGCGTCGACGAACCCTGACCAGGTCGCGCCGGCCAAGCCATGGCACAACGCCTTGTGCCAACGACGCCAGGTATCCGCGCGCCTTGCTGGACTGGAATTGTCATCCGCCTAGGATGGCGGCCCGTCACCGCAACCAAGGATGCATCGTGAAGGTTACCCTGGACCTGTCGAAGCTGTTGCAGGACGGCGCCATCACCCCCGCGGAACACGACCGCCTCGCCCAACTGGGGCGGCGCGGCACCGGGATGCTGCTGGTCAACGTGCTGGTCGGCTTCGGCGTGCTCGCCGTCGCCGGCGGCTGCGTCGCGACGGTGCCCAACCCGCTGACCGGCATCGTGCTCGGCGGCATGCTGATGGCGGCCGGGATCGGCCTGGTGCTGTCCCGCCGCGCGGAGTGGGCCATCCTGGCCAACATCTGCATCCTGGTCGCCGCCCTGATGCTGGGCGCCGGGATAATCCTGCTCAGCCAGGGCGTGCTTGCCGGCGATGGCGACGAGGGCAACGGCCCGCCGCTGACGGGCTTCAACTCCGCCTGCCTGCTCGTCGCCGCCGTGTTCGCCGCCTCGGCCGCGCTGGCGCGCAGCAGCCTGCTTGCCGTGCTGACCGTGCTGGTGCTGTTCACCGCGCTCGGCAGCAGCAGCTCCTACCAGCATGCCTTCTACGAGCTGGAGGTCCGCCAGCCGCTGGCGACGGTGGTGGCGTTCTCGGCCCTGGCCCTCGCCGCGCACGCCGTGTCGCGCTTCGTGCCCGGCGACTGGGAGCGGCTCGCCACCGCCGTCGCCCGCGCCGCCGTGTTCCTGGTCAACCTCGGCTTCTGGGTCGGCTCGCTGTGGGGCGACGACCTGGACTGGCTGGCGACGCCGCACTCGGTTCCGCCCGGGGCCTTCGCCGTGGCCTGGGCAATGGCGCTGCTGGCCGCTGCCGTCTGGGCCGGCTGGAGCAACCGGCGCTGGCTGCTCAACCTGGTCGCCGTGTTCGCCGGCATCCATTTCTACACGCAATGGTTCGAGCGCCTCGGCGCCACGCCAGGCAGCGTGCTGGCGGCCGGGGTGCTCGTGCTGGGGTTCGCCGTGCTGCTGTGGCGGCTCAACCGCGGGCTGGCCGCGCCGGGCAGCCCCGCCGGGTGAACGGCCGATTGCCGCGGGTCGGCAGACGCAATACAGGAAGGCGGACACGAGCAGCGGAGCGTCGACCGATTTCACCTCACCCATCGATGCTCCGCAGGCTTGGCCTGATGGCCGCGCTGCTCCCCGGGGCCGCCTGGGCGCAGGCCGCCCCCGGGCGGAACCTCGACGCCGCCAGGGTGGCGCCGCCGACGGGACTGGCGCGCAACCTGTCGG
>CAXSFF010000757.1:0-2764 GCA_964236035.1 uncultured Acetobacteraceae bacterium | reverse complement strand
GAGACCGACGACGTCGCCGTGCCGGACTCCGTCGAACGTGGCGATGCAGAGTCGGCTGCCATGCCATTGGCCTTGCACGTCAATGCCCCGCATGTGGCGGCGGCGCTGCTGCGGTTGCCGCGCGGGTTGCTGCGCCGCCGCCGGGTGATCGGCTGCTGGGCGTGGGAGCTGCCGGTGGTGTCGCCGGAGTGGCGCGTGGGGGTGCCGTTCGTCCACGAGGCCTGGGTGCCGTCGCGCTTCACGGCGGCGGCGCTGGAGCCGTTGCTGCCGGGCCGGGTGCGGGTGGTGCCGTACTGCATCGCCACGCGGCCACCGGCGCCGTCCGCGTTGGGCCGCGCCGGGTTCGGCCTGCCGGACGGCGCCGTCGTGGTGTTGGTGTCGTTCAGCCTCGCCTCCAGCTTCGCGCGCAAGAACCCGCTGGCGGCAATCGCAGCGCACAAGCTGGCGTTCGGCGAGCGTGCCGACCGCATCCTGGTGATGAAGGTCGGCCACGCCGGTCCGTTCGGGGGCGACATGGCGCTCATGCAGGACGCGGCAGCCGGCGCGGCGAACATCCGCTTCGAGACCCGCATGCTGCCGCCCGCCGACAACCACGCGCTGACCGCCTGCGCCGACATCGTGCTGTCGCTGCATCGCAGCGAAGGGTTCGGCCTGGTGCCGGCGGAGGGCATGCTGCTGCGCCGCGCGGTTGTCGCCACCAACTGGTCCGGCAACGTCGACTTCATGGATGCGTCCTGCGCGGCCATGGTCCCGTACCGATTGGTGCCGGCGCAGGACCCGCGCGGGGTGTTCCAGGCGGCGGGCGCGGTGTGGGCGGAGGCGGATGTCGGCGCGGCGGCGGCTCACCTGACGCGCCTGGCCGACGACGCGGCCGTGCGTCGCGCCTTGGGCGAGGCGGCGCATGCCCAGGCGATGCAGCGCCTCGGCACGGAACCGCTGGCGGCGGCGCTGCGCGGCCTCGGCATGGCAGTATGACCCATGATGATGGACGAATGATCTGTCGGCTCAACAGTCGTCATTGCGAACCGCCGCTTGGCGGTGTGGCAATCCAGGGCCGCACGATAAACCTCCGGCGCACGGCCCTGGGTTGCCGCGTCGCAAGCGCTCCTCGCAATGACGGCTGAGAGGTCGATTTCGATGCCGCCGGCATGAGGCTGCTGGTCTGGCAGTGGGGCCGCCGTGGCGCCGGGCCGCGCGTCGGCATGGAGCTGGCCGCGGCACTGGGCGCGGTGCCAGGGATAGAGACGGTGCTGTCCTTGTCGCGCCAGGCCGAGATCATGCAAGGCGCGGGTGTGCCATGCGGCCTGCCGGTCGACACCTACGCCAGCCTCGCCGGCTGGGCGTGGCGGCTGGCGGCCATGCCGCTTGCCATCCCGCCGCTGGCCCGGCGGCTGCGGGCGTTGCGGCTCGATGGCGCGCTGTGCGCGATGCCGGCGCCGCTCGACCTGCTGATGGCCGGGGCGCTGCGCCGCGCACGGGTGCCGTTCGCCGTGGTGGTGCACGACGCCACGCCGCATCCCGGCGACATCCTGCCGGCGCAGGCGGTGCTGCAACGCCGGCTGCTGCGCCAGGCGGATGCGCTGGTGGCGCTCAGCGGCCACGTGGCCCGGCACGTGACGCCCGGCGGCCAGCCGTTGCTGCGCGCGACGCTGCCGCCGTTCGCGTTCGGACCGCCGCCGCCGCCGCCGCGCGCCCATGGCGGTCGGTTGCGCCTGCTCAGCTTCGGCCGGCTGCTGCCCTACAAGGGTCTGGACCTGCTGGCCGAGGCGATGGCGCTGCTCGGGCCGGACCACGGCATGGAGCTGCGCGTGGTTGGGGCAGGGCCGGAGTCGCCGGTGTTGGATCGCCTGCGCGCGACCCCAGGCGTCACCGTGGAAAATCGCTGGGTGCCGGAGGATGCGGTGGCGGAGCTGCTCGCCTGGGCGGACGCGCTGGTGCTGTCGCACCGGGAGGCCAGCCAGAGCGGCGTTGCGGCGGCAGCGATCGCGGCCCGGCGCTGGATCGTCGCCACCCGGGTCGGCGGCCTGCCCGAACAGCTCGCCACGGAGCCGTTGGCCCGGCTTTGCGACGTGAGCGCCCCGGCACTCGCCGCCGCCATCACGGGGCTGTTGAACGATCCGCCCCACGATACCGGCGCGTCGACGCGACCGTTCCCGCAGACCGCCGCGGACCTCGCCCGCCAGTTGGCGGAAGCCTTTGGGGTTCAGCTGCGATAGCTGCCGTTGATGTCGATGTAGCCGTGGGTCAGGTCGCAGGTCCACACGCTGCACGCGCCGCTGCCCATGCCGAGGTCGATCGCGATGGCCACCTCGCGGCCCTTCATGTGCGCCACCACGGGGGCCTCGTCGTAGCCCTCGACCACGCCGCCGTCGCGCGCCATCCAGGTGCCGCCGACGCCGATCGACAAGCGGTCGCGGTCGGCCGGCTCGCCCGCCTTGCCGACCGCCATGACGATGCGGCCCCAGTTGGCGTCCTCCCCGGCGATGGCTGTCTTGACCAGCGGCGAGTTTGCCACCGCCATGCCGACCCGCTTCGCCGAGGCGTCGCTGATCGCGCCCGTGACGTCGATGCGGATGAGCTTCTGCGCACCCTCGCCGTCGCGGATCACCTGTAGCGCCAGGTCCATCAGCACAGCCTCCAACGCCACTTCGAACGGCCCCAGATCGGCGTCGGCGGCGTGCTTGGCCTGCCCCGTGGCGAACAGCAGCACCGTGTCGCTGGTGGAGGTGTCGCTGTCGACCGTGGTGCGGTTGAACGTCGTCTC
>CAXSFF010000756.1:0-2766 GCA_964236035.1 uncultured Acetobacteraceae bacterium | reverse complement strand
TCGAACAGGGCCGGCTCGTCGATGTTCGTCCGGCCCTCGCCCTTGAGCATCTTGGACAGGTTGCCCTCGTTGCCGGTGTTCAACGCCACCGCCAGCAGCTCGCCCTTCGTCATGCTGGACGGCTTGCCAGTGCGGCTGTCGGGGAGGTCCGACACCTCGCGCAGCCGGTCTAGCTCACGCCGGCCTTGCTTCGGCAGCTTCGCATTCAGGTCCCGCAGCTTGCCGGTGATCTCACGCTGCATGTCGGCCTCGCGCACCTGCGCCTCGGACAAGCGGCGGAACACGACGCGGTTGAACACCCCGTTGCTGTCGCCCCCGTCCAACCATTGGAACACCTGTTCCATCTTCAGCAAGGAGGCATCGGCCATCCGCAGCACGGACCCGGCTGTGCCCAGCTTGGCCCGCAGCCGGTCCAGCCCGGTGCCGCCCACGCCGGGGTTGCGCCGGGTGGATGTCTCGCGCTGCGGCAGCCGGCCGGCGGCGTCCACCGCTTCCTGCACCAGCGCGTCGAAGTCACGCGCCTCTTTCCGGTCGAGCAGCTTCTGCTTGAGCCGGCCGAGGTGGGCAATGGACTGCACGGCGTCGGACAGGCCGCGCACCTCGTCCACCGTCATGGTGCTGTAGTGCTGCCGGAAGGCGTCATCCAGCAGCCGGGCCGGGACTGCTGGTTCCAGCCCCTGCGCCCGCTGGCCTTCCACCCATGCTGCCAGGGATTGCCGCTGGGCTACCTCCCGGCTGGACGCCTTGCCGAAGTCGAGGCGTTCCAGCAGCCCATGGATTTGGTCAAGGGCGCCCTGGTCCATGCCCGGCAGCGTGTCGGCGCCGGCATACCGGGTCATCATGCGCTGCGCCCGGTCCATGTCGTCGGCCGCGCGCTTCGCTTCGATGAACAGGGCGTGGTTCAGCATCCGGGCGCGCTGCTGGCGGTAGGCCTCCTCCGGCCTCGGGTCCGCCTTGTCGAGGGCGTCAAAGGCCGCCTTCGCCGCCTTGGCCTCGGCCCGGGCGTAGAGGTGCACCGCGGTGGCGTCGGATACCTGCTTGTCGGCGATGGTGCGGCGTGCCCAGTCCCGCACGACCTGCATCTCGTCGCGGCCGCGTGGCGCCTCCCGGAAGCGCCGGCCCAGCGCCTGCAACTCGATCCCCATGGACCGAAGCTGCATTTCGTTATGCACAGCGCTCTGCGCCTCCTCCTCGATGCTGCCGTCGGCCAGCACGTCGCCGTGCCGCTCCACCATGCGGGCATGCACTTCCTGGTCGATGGTGAAGGCGCGCACGCCGCGCTTCTCGCCTTGCTCGCGCAACTGGCGCTGCTGCTCGCCCATGCTCATCAGCTTGCGCACCAGATCGTCCCCGGAGCGCAGCCCCACCATCTCCGCCACCTGGTCGGGGTGGACGCCGCCCTTCTCTGCCCACACCGGCGGCACTGCCCGCGGCAGGGCATCGGTGACGCCCGGCCCGAACATCGCCTCCAGGTCGGCCCGGCTCATCCGCATGTTGACCGCCTCGGCGTCGCTGCCCCGGGGCTTGCCGCGGCGCAGCAGCTCCATCGCCTGCATCTCGGGGCGGGCGTCCACCTGCCGCTGCACCTGGTCGCGGACCTGGGCGGCCTCGTTTTTCCACCACGCCGTGCGCTGCCGGCGGATATCGGCCATGGTCTTGTCGAGCAAGGTGCGCTCGGCATCGCCCTTTGCCGCCTCGGCCGTGCGCTCGTATGCCGCGAACTCGGCATCGGTCATCACGGCGTCGGCGGCGGTCTTGAACAGGCGCTGCAGCCGGGCGCCGGCCTGCGCCTGCTCGATCTGCTCATCCGTCGCCACCAGCCGGTCCATCACTTGCCGGATCTCTGGGGACAGCTCCACCCGCAGCCCGGCGACACTGCGGTAGATGCTGACCAGCCACGTCTTGAACCGGGCAAAGGCACCTTCCAGCGCGGCAGACGGGGCCTTGCCCTCCATCAGGTAAGCCTCGACGCCGCGGGCGAACTGCTCGTGCTGCTCGGTGCCGATGTCCTCCGGCCTGTCCGCGCCCAACCACTTCAGGACGGCCGCCATGTCGCCGCGCAACTGATCCGGGGCGTCGGGGTGGGCGGCGTCGCGGGTCAACTCGTCCAGCCACCCGTGCCCTGTCTCATGCAGGAAGGTGGACAGGTTGCTGCGGGCGAACAGGCGGATGGTGGTTCCGGCATCGGTGAAGTCGATGCGCCCCCGGGCCTGGCCGTCCCTGGCGGCGTCGGGCTGTTGCAGGTCCAGGTTGATCCCGTCGCCTGGCGCCCCTACCTTCTGTTCGTAGCCCGCGCTGGCCTTGCCTCCCGGTTCGTCCGGTTGGCCCTTCCCAGCGTCGCTGCCGCCTTCTCCAGGACCAGCTTTGCGAGCGGTATCCTCCGGGTTGGCGGCAGCCGGGGCTACGTCTTCCACCGGGCTGTGGTTGTAGTAGAGGTGCCCGCTCGTGTCCTCGCGGATGGTGGCGCCCACCCGCACGGGGTGCCCGTCCATCTCCACCGTGGCTTGCAGGTGGTGGTAGGCCCTGGTGGACGGCTCTACCCCTTGGTCGCGCGGTGGCCTGCTGTCCACCAGCTCGCCATGCGCGATGATGTCCCGCAGCGCCGCGAACAGGCGCAGCTTGTCGGGGTTGGCGGAGGCGCTGAACGCCTTGCGGCTGCCCCGGAACTCCACGTCCCGGCCCAGCGCGGTGCTGCGAACCGACGTGCCCTGCAACTCGCGGGCGTAGAAGTCACGGGCGGCCGTGCGAAGGTCCGGCAGCGGCGCG
>CAXSFF010000755.1:0-2772 GCA_964236035.1 uncultured Acetobacteraceae bacterium | reverse complement strand
GCCTCGTCGTTGAACGCCATCAGGTCCTCGAGGCTGCCGCCGCCGCGCGCCACGATCAGCACGTCCGGCCGCCTCACCCCATCGCGCGGCAGCCCGCTGAACCCGGCGATCGCGGCGGCGATGCGTTCCGCCGCCGCCTCGCCCTGCACCGGCACCGGCCACAGCATGATCGGCCGGCCGCAGCGCCGCCGCACCGTGGTGACGATGTCGTGCAGCACCGCGCCCTGCGCCGAGGTGACGACGCCGATCACCTCCGGCAGCATCGGCAGCGGGCGCCGGCGCTCGAACAGCCCCTCGGCGGCCAGGCGCTGCTTCAGGGCCTCGATCCGCGCCAGCATCGCGCCGGCGCCGGCGTACTCCAGCCGTTCGATGATGATCTGGTACTGGCTCTTGTCGCCCCACGCCGTGATGCGCCCCGTGGCGATCACCTCCACGCCGTCGACGGGCTTCAGGCCGATGCGCGGCAGCGTCGACTTCCACACGATGCCGCGGATCAGCCCGCCCTCGTCCTTCATGCAGAGATACGTGTGGCCCGAGGCGTAGCGCTTCACCTCGGACAGCTCGCCGCGCACCCGCACGCGGCCGAACGCGCCCTCCAGGGTGAGCTTCACCGCCCCGGCGATCTCGCTGACGGTGTATTCCGGGGTGTTGGAGATGGGCGGCGATGTGTCCATGGCGGCAGGGTATGCTAGGCAGCCGTTGCGTAGAAGGGGAGCGGACGATGCGGGTGCTGCTGATCGGGTCGGGGGGGCGGGAGCACGCGCTGGCCTGGGCGCTGGCCGCCTCGCCGCTGCTGACCAAGCTGTGGGTGGCGCCGGGCAACCCCGGGATCTCGGCGCTGGCGGAGTGCGTGCCCGTCGGCGTGGTGGACATTGCGGCGCTGGTGCGGTTCGCGGTGGACCATGCCGTGGACCTGGTGGTGCCCGGGCCGGAGGCGCCGCTGGTCGCCGGGCTGGCCGACGCGATGCAGGCGGCGGGCGTCGCCTGTTGCGGCCCCACAGCGGCGGCGGCGCGGCTGGAGGGCAGCAAGGCGTTCGCCAAGGAGGTCGCCGAGGCCGCTGGCATCCCGACCGCCCGCTTCGAGCTGTTCACCGACGCGGCGGAGGCGCGCGACTTCATCAGCCGCCGCGGCGCACCGATCGTGGTCAAGGCGGACGGCCTCGCCGCCGGCAAGGGCGTCGTGGTCGCCACGACGGAGGCAGAGGCACTGGCGGCCAGCGACCGCCTGATCGCCGCCGGCCCCGTGCTGATCGAGGAGTGCCTGGCCGGCGAGGAGGTGTCGCTGTTCGCCCTGTGCGACGGGACGGACGCCGTGTTCCTCGGCGCCGCACGCGACCACAAGCGGCTGGGCGACGGCGACACGGGGCCGAACACCGGCGGCATGGGTGCCGTCTCGCCCGTGCCCGGCTTCGACCCGGCGCCGGCGATGGACCGCATCGTCCGCCCGACGCTCGTCGAGATGGCGCGCCGCGGCACGCCGTTCCGCGGCATCCTGTTCGCCGGGCTGATGCTGACGGCGGACGGCGCGGCGCTGATCGAATACAACGTGCGGTTCGGCGATCCGGAGTGCCAGGCGCTGCTGGCGCGGCTGCAGAGCGACCTGTTGCCGGCGCTGCTGGCGGCGTGCGAGGGCGAGCTGGGTGATTTCGAGCTGCGGTTCCATGCCGTCGCGTCCTGCGCCGTGGTGATGGCGGCGCGCGGCTACCCGGACGCGCCGGAACGCGGCAGCGAAATCCGTGGGCTGGCGCAGGCAGCGGCGGTGCCGGGGGCGCTGCTGTTCCACGCCGGCACGAAGCTGCGGGGCGGCCATCTGCTGGCGGCGGGCGGGCGCGTGCTGACGCTGTGCGGCACGGGCGCGGACATGGCGGCGGCGCGCGGTGTGGCGTACGCGGCGGTCGCTGCGCTGGACTGGCCGGAAGGATTCTGCCGCAGCGATATTGGGGCTTAGCCAGCCGTCATTGCGAGAAGCGCTTGCGACGAAGCAACCCAGGGCCGCACGGTAAATCTTCATCGCGCGGCCCTGGGTTGCCGCGTCGCCAAGCGGCTCCTCGTAATGACGGGATTTTTGGAATCAATCCGGGCACTGCGACACCGGCTTGCGCAGTTGCAGGGCGAGCGCGGCGTCGGCGATCCGCGGCTGCCACGCGCACGTCACGGCGGCCGTGTTCGCTGCCTGGCCGTTGAGGCGGTAGACCAAGGTTTCGCCTTCGACGCCGATTTGCGGCCGGCGCGACAGCAACTGCCAATGATCGGCCAAAGCGGCTTGCTGGACCAAGCGGTCATGCGGATACAGCAGGCTGCCTGCCGAGGTGTCCAGCACGACGAAACCGAACCCGGCGGCCTCGATCGCGCCCGCCAAATCAGCCGCATCGCTGAACCTGCCGACATAGTGCCCGCCGTCGAAATCCGCCGACGCCAGGAACTTGGTGCCGCGGGCGATGTCGTACAGCGGCGCGCGGTCGCGCAACGCCATCTCCACCACGAACGCGCCCTCGCCGGGTGCGCCCGCGGCGATCAGCACGGCTGGATTAGGCCCGTCCTTGGCGTCGATCACCGTCCGCGCCGCCTCGCGCATGCCGATGCGGGGCTTCACGTCGATGTGCAGGATGCCGGGCACCGCCGCCAGGCTGGCCACCGTCAGGCAAGCGGCGGCCGTCCGGCGATGGCGCGCCAGGCCACGCCACGCCGTCACGTCGGCGATGCCGGCAGCCGCCAGCAGGATCGCTGGGCCCAGCAACGGGATCATGTAGCGGCTTTGCAGGTCCACGGGCA
>CAXSFF010000754.1:0-2775 GCA_964236035.1 uncultured Acetobacteraceae bacterium | reverse complement strand
CGCCGCCATCAACCCGGCCACCGCGCCGCCGGCCGCCATGAAGCAGCGCCACCGCCCGCCGGCCGCCAGCGCGACCGGCACCAGCAGGCCGAAATGCGGCTTATAGCAGAGCAGGCCGAACAGCAGCCCGGCCAGCAACGGCCGCCGGTCCACCAGCAGCGTCCCGCCCGCCAGCAGGGCGGCGCTCAGGAAGGCGTTCTGACCCAGGCCGATCGTCCAGAACAGCGGCGTGAACGCTAGCACCGGCCACAGCCATGTCCGCCAATCGACCCATTCGCAGACCTGGCGCAGCGTCAGCAGCAACAGGCCGAGCGTGGCGGCCTCGAACACGGCGAACGCTGGCCGGTAGGGCAGGACCGCCAATGCCGAGCACAGCATGAGGTACGGCGGCGGGTAGTAGAAGAACTGGTAGCTCCGGCCTGGGCCAACGGCGTCCGCCTCCGCGCGCTGGTGGGCCGCCGGGTCGTAGGCGTCGCTGGGTCGGCCTTGCAGGGCAAGGACGCCGGCGGCGTAGAAGCTGACGAAGTCGCCCGGTGCTGGCTGTGCGCCCGGCGCCGGCCGCTGCAGCACCGTGACCGCCCAAGCGGCAAGGATCAGGTTGATGACCAATAGGATGCGGGCGCGGTGAGCAACCGTGTGCGTGCGCAGCCAAAGCCCCATGCGCACCGTCTCGATCCATCCCGGCTTCGTTGCGATCGACATGGCGTCCTGCTTACCCGGCCGAGGTAAGCGGCAGGTTAACCGGCGCGGGAAAACCTCGCTGGGCGTCAACCGAAAATTAAGCTTTTGGGGACAGGGTGCGTCCATGACCCGTCGCTTGCGTCTTCGCGTGTTCAGCGGGCTGCGCCGTTCGTCGCGCGGCAGCGTGGCGATCATGGTGGCCGTGCTGGCGGTGCCCATGATCGGCGCGGTCGCGCTGGCGACGGACGCCAGCATCTGGCTGCTGGAGCAGCACCGGCTGCAGATCGCCGCCGATGCCTCCGCCTACGCTGCCGCATTGCAGTTGCAGAACACGGCGATGCACTCAGGCGCGCCCGGCTCCTACGTCGCCTTGGTGACGAACGAGGCGAACGCCGCCAGCGGCGGCGCCCTGGTCGGCGTGATGGCCACGCCCGCCGTGTCGGTGGCGGCGGATTTCTCGAACGTGACGGTGACGCTTTCCAGCAAGGCGGACACCTACTTCGTGCAGGTGGTCAACAGCGCCGTCGTGACGCTGCAGGCGACCGCGATGGCCGGTTTGCTGCCAGGCTCGCCTTGCGTCCTGGCGCTTGATCCCGCCACTGGCAACACCTTGGAGGTCGACAATCAGGGCAGCATTGTCGCCGCTGGCTGCGGCGTGTTCTCCAACTCCAAGGCGGGCACCGCGATCCACATCGACAGCGGCACCATCAGCGCGACGAGCGTCGGCGCGCAGGGCGGCATCGTCCTGTCGAACAGCGGCAGCAACTCGGTTTCCCCCACTCCTGCCTCTAACCTTGCCGCCCAGGCAGATCCTCATTCCGGCCAATACACGCTGCCCGCGGCCGGTGCTTGCACCTACACCAACTACACCGCTACGGCCTACCAAAGCACTCCTTACGCCCTGACGCCTGGAACTTATTGCGGCAACACGCAGCTCGGCGGCAACGGCAGCAGCGATACGTTCGCTGCCGGCACCTATGTCTTCACCGGTAACGTGACCATCCAGTATGCCAACATCACCCAGGCCTCCGGCGTGACGTTCATCATGGTCGGCGCCACCGCCAGCGCGAACGCCGGGGCATTTACCTGGGGGAACAACTCCGCAGCGACCCTGTCGGCACCAACGACAGGCGCGATGAGCGGGTTGCTGCTGTGGCAGGCCTGTTCGACTTCGGCGACGTCCGGGTCCGAGGTCAACGGGCCGATCACCTTCGATAATGGGTCAACGCTTACTGCATCCGGCGCGATCTATGCGCCATGCGGTTCAGTTCAGGTTCAAAATCACGTTCAGCTCAAGGCAGCCTCCAACTCCAACTTCAGCGTGGTCGCCAGCACCATTGCCGTGGTCGGCGGCGCCAGCCTGCAGACCGCCGCGACCAACAGCGCCAACGGCACCACCCAAATCTCGCTGCTGCAATGACCCGCACACGGCGCAGCCTTGCCTCCGACCGATCCGGCGTGATCAGCGTCGAACTCGCGCTGCTTGCCAACCTCGTGCTGCTGCCGATGACGCTCGGGGCCGTCGATGCGGCCGAACTGATCATGGCGCGCGGTCGGCTCGACCAGGTGGTGCACCAGGCGTTGTTCTACGCCTATGCCAATTCCGGCAACGTCACCGCCGCGAACGTGCAGACCAACGCGGCGGCGGGCTACGGCTCCGGCACGGCGCCCACGGTGAGCGCCACCATCACCCAGTACTGCATCACCCCCGCCACCGGCTACCCAGCCACCGGCACCCCCGCCCAGCCCAGCAACAACGCCTGCGCCAGCGGCAGCCAGGCGATCGAGAGCTACCTTTACGTGACCGCCTCGATCAGCGTCACGCTGCCGTTCAGCGTCAGCTGGATCGCGCAGACGGTCACGCTCTCGGCCTCCGGCAAGGCGCGGATCGCATGAAGGCCCGGCTCCCTGCGTGGCAAGGACTGCGGCAGGACCGCCGGGGCGCCGCGGCGCTGGAGTTCGCCGTCGCCGGCACGGTCATCATGATCCTGCTGCTTGCCGTCTTCGACATCGGCCTGCTGTTCCTGGCGCAGCGCGGGATCGACTACGGGATCTACAAGGCGGCGCGGTGGGCCGCGGTCAACAGCTCCTCGC
>CAXSFF010000753.1:0-2777 GCA_964236035.1 uncultured Acetobacteraceae bacterium | reverse complement strand
GTGGTACAGCGGTTCCGCCGCCACGCCGTTGTAGCGGCGCAACCGCTCGCTGACGTTGCGGGAGATGGTGTAGACGGCCTCGCACTCCGCCAGCATGACTTGGTCCGCGCTGCGGATCACGCTGCGCACGTGGGCGCCGTCGGACGCTTGCAGCAGGTCGCAGTCGGCGTGGTCCCAGCCCTCGTAGGCGCTGCGGTGCTGGTGCAGCAGCCACAGCCGCTTGCTAGGGTGCGGCATCAGGTAGGCGGGGAACTTCATGCCGATCAGCCGGTCGATCGGCTGGCCGACGCTGGCGTCCACCTGCATCAGGCGGGCGGCCAGCATGTGCTCGGGGATGCGCGCCGCCGGATACCACTTGAACGGCAGCGAGATGATCTCCGCCTCGTGCCCGGCGGCGCGGACTTGCGCCAGCAGCGACTCGGCAAGCAACTCGGCCCCGCCGCGCACGAACGGCACCTGCACCGTGGCGATCCCGACGCGCATCAGGGCTTGCGGGCGACCAGCGCGTAATCCCGCGGGCCATGGAACAGCACGTCCAGTTCGGCCCCCAGCACGGGGTCGCTGCCGCCGAACTTCTGCGCCACCGGGTGCAGCTCCACGACGAAGGCCGGCTCGAACCCGCGGGCGCGCGCGACCATGACCATCATCTGCCCCGGCAACGGCTTCAGGTGCGTGGGGTCCATGTGGAAGGTGTGGCTGCCGACGGTGAGGTTGGCAGGGTTCGGCGTCTCGAAGATCATCAGCCCGCCCGGCGCCAGCGCCCGCAGCGCCGCGTCGAACAGGCGCACCATGGTCCGGAACGGCAGGTGCTCGACGACGTGGAAGCCCGTCACCGCGCCCAGCGAGCCGGCGTCCTGCCGCGTCAGGTAGCTCACGGCATCATCGGCCACCACGTCGAGGCCGAACCCGCCGCACAGCTCCGCCATTGCTACATTAGTGTCGACGCCGCGGGCGGCAAGCCCTTGTTCATGCAGCAATTCCAGGAACTCGCCACGGCCGCAGCCGACATCGACCACGGCGCGCTCCGAGGTCCCCGCCTGCGCCTCAGCCAGGATCGGCAGGTAGAAGCGCTGGCGCTCCTTGATGGCGTCGCGGCTGCCGCGGAACTCGTCCTCGAACGCGACATAGAGCGCGTCCAGCCCATGGTCGGGCGCCTGCTCGGCGTCGAGCGCCGCCGCCAGCCGGCCCATGGCGGGTTCGCTGCGCAGGGTCGCGATGACGGCGGCAAGGCGCGCTTCCTGGCCGGCCGCGGCCTGTTCGGCGCGCGACGCCGCCGCCGCGATCGGTTGCAACTGCGCCTGCATGGAGCGGTCCAGCTCGGCGGTGACGGCCCGAAGCCGATCTGCCATGCGCTCGGCCGCAAGCTGCGTCTCCGCCAACTGCTGCGACATGGGGCCGGCAAGCGTGTCCTCCAGCGTCGCCAGCCGGCGGCCGTGGGGATCGAGCTGCCGGGTGAAGGCGCGGGTGGCCTCGGCCGCCTTGCGCTCGGCCGCGTCGAGCGCCGCCTGCATCAGCGTCAGCCGCCGGGCCGCCAGGTCCAGCGCCATCTGCTGCTCGCCAAGCCTGCGCTCCAACGCCTCGCGCCGGGTGTCGGCGGCGGCGGCGTGGGCGGCGACGTAGGCCTGCATCTGCGCCAGCGACACCGGCGGCAGCGCCGTGCGCCCCCCCAGCACACGCGCCAGGCCCAGGCGGCGCAGCACGGCGCCGCCGAGCTTCAGCCCGTTGCCAAGGCCCGGCACCCGGTACGCCCGGTGGACCACGAACCGCCGGCCCAGGCCCGGCAGCCGCTGCCCGGCCGTGCGGCCCTCGGCGCTGCGCCGCAGCCGTCCCAGCAGGATCACCTTGCTTGCCCCCGCGGCCAACTGGCCGGTCAGCAGCTGCACGCCCGCCGGGTCGGCGGGGCGGCGCAGCAGGGTGTGGTAGGCCGCGTCGACGAAGGCAGCGTCGTCGAGCGCCAGCAGTTCGGGCAGCGACAACGCGGCCGGGATCATCGGCAGCGCGATCGGCGCGGCGGCCGCCGGGGACGCTTGGAGCGCGTTGCGGGTGGCGCCGGCCTGGTGCCGCGCCACCTCGGCCCAGACCTCCTCCACAAGCTCGCCCTTGGTGATCGCGGGGACGGAGAAGCCATCCGGCATTCGGCAAATCCTGGCTGAAGGAGACGATCGTTCGCCTAGCAGCCGGATGCCCGCCGCCGCGTCAAGCCTCGTGCGGCTATTTGTTTATTCTTGACGGAATGCATCCGTCACCCGGCGCACCTGCCCGGCGGCGTCGACCAGCATCACGTCGAAGCGCACGCCGGCAGCGCCCCAGCCGGGGTTTTCCGCCAGCACCAGCTCCGCCGCCGCCAGCAGCCGGGCGCGCTGGCGGGGGCCGAGCGCCACGGCGGCGTCGGCCAGCGCCGGGCGCGCCTTCACCTCGATCAAGGCTAGCAGGCCGTGCCGTTCCGCCACCAGGTCGATCTCGCCGGCCGCGGTGCGCAGGCGGCGGGCGAGCACGGTCCAGCCGTCCCGCTCCAGCGCCAGCCCGGCTGCCGTCTCCGCCGCCACCCCGCGCGCGTGGGCGGTACGGCCACGCTGGGCGCGGGTGGGAGGAGCTTGGGTCACGGGAGCAGCTTCCGCTCTTTCGCCGCTGGCCGGAATGCCCCATCTACGATCGATGCGGGTCAGACGGATTTTCGGTAGAATCCTGGGCGGGATCGCGGCGTTGGCCGTCCTGCCGATGGCGGCTGTCGGCGCTGCGCTCTACTTCACCTTGCCGGCGGACCAGGCCAGCGCCGC
>CAXSFF010000752.1:0-2790 GCA_964236035.1 uncultured Acetobacteraceae bacterium | reverse complement strand
CGCCGATCTGGCTTGGCAAGTGGTCATGCAGGATGATGAACTTCAGCGTCTCGCCGCTTACCTGGCGCTGCGTGCTGGTCCACTGGCCGCCCCATTGCTGGGTGCCGTTGTTGCTGAACTGGTTGGGGTTCTGCATCGTCGTCGTGATGTGGTAGTGGCCGGAGGTCGCGTCCGGGGCGCCTTCCAGCACGATGTCGGTCGCGACCGGCGTGTTGGCATAGCTTCCCGGCGGCTGGCCCTGCCACTCGCCCAGGATCGGCGCCCGCGGCTGCTGCGTGCAGCCGACCAGGAACAGCGTCGCCAGCGACATGATTCGTTTCGTTGTCATAAATCCCTCTCGTCCTTCGAGGCAGTATGCATCTTGGCATGCGGCCGGAACATCTGCATGGAATGCGGCGCCGTCCCCAACGGATGGCTGCGCGCCCTCGTCACGACCGAAGGCCGCGCCTTCAACCGGGTCCGGGTGGCGGCGAATCCGGCCAGCACCACCAGCACCGCCGCCATGAACAGGAAAAGGAACTCGGTCCCATTGCGCATCATGGCCGCCGCGACCGGCGGGCCGAGTACGGTGCCGACGCCGTACACGATCAACAGCTCGCTGGCGACCTCCGAGAAGGACTGTTCCCGCACCCGGTCGTTGGTCATGGCGACACACAGGCCGTACAGCGGATACTGGCAGAAGCCGAACGCCCCCACGGCGACCAGCATGCCGCGATGCGATAGGTGCGGACGCAGGAAGATGAACATGCACAGCGCAGCGCTCAGGCACGCCAGCACGATGATCACGATGCGGCGGTCGGTGCGGTCGGAAAGCGCCCCCGCCGGGTAATATGCCAGCGCGCCGCCGATCAGCGCCGCCGCCAGCAGGCTGGCCACGTCCTGCGTCGCCATGCTCATCGACAGACCATAGGCCGGCAACAGGCCGCCCAGCGCGCCGCCCACCAGGCCGAGCGCGAAACAGCCGAACACCCCCGTCGGCGACACCCGGTAGAGCGCCTTCAGGTCGATCGAGAACGGCTCGACCGGCAGCGGCAGTGGCGCGCGGGTCAGCGCCACCGGCACGATCGACAGCACCACGGCCACCCCCATCAGCGTGTACGGCAGCGGCGACAGTGTATCGACGAAGGCCAGGGTCAAGGTCCCGGCGAGCGAGGCCAGCAGGCTGATCGTCATGTAGGCGGCGAAGATGCCGCCACGGTTGCCGCTGTCGCTGCGTTCGTTCAGCCAGCTCTCGATGATCATCGAAAGCCCGCCGAAACAAAAACCGATGCCCACCCGCAGCACGATCCACACGGTCTCGTCGTTCAACGGCAGCAGCAGCAGGCTCATCGCAGCACTCATTGCGGCCAGCCCGGCGAAGCTGCGCACATGCCCGACGGAGCTGACCAGGCGACCGACCACAAGGCAGGCAAGCACGAACCCGAACGACCAGCCGGACGACAGCAGCCCGATCTGCTGCATCCCCGAACCCTCGATCTGTCGCCGCAGCGGCAGCAGGATGCCCTGCAGGTTGGTGCCGGCGGTGAGCAGCAACACGCTGGCCAGCAAGGCCACGATCGACACCAGCCGGGTCTGCTCGCGCCGGACGTGTTCGCGCCGAGCCTCCCGCGGGTGCTGCGCGCGACGGGTTACCATGTGAGGGGATGGCTCATTGTTGTGCTTCGCCGGGTGAGAGGGCATGGGGGTTCGCCGCAAAACCCGTAAGAGGCCAGCCGTCTTCCTGATACCCTCAAATCAATGCGGCGAAAGGGACGATCGTTCCCTTCCGGGTGCGAGACAGAGCCCTGCCACTTGCTCGTCACCCGGGCGACGGGCCTCCTGGCACAGCGGCGGCGCCACGTCCTCAAGGCTGCGGCGTTGGCAGTCGATGCCGAGGCACGCCTGCACCAGGCCGGCGGCGACCATCAGCGCACCGCCGAGCAGGTAGCCGTAGCAGATCGCCCCGCGCGACCCGCTCTCTATCAGGCGGCCGAAGATCGCCGGGCCGCAGACGCCGCCGAGCGCCATGCCGAAGGCATAGAACATTGCGATCGCGATGGCGCGGATCTCGAGCGGGAACACCTCGCCCACAGTGAGGTACGCCGAGCTGGCGGCAGCCGACGCGAAAAAGAAAATCACGGTCCAGGCGGCGGTTTGCTGCACCGCATCAAGGACGCCATAGGAGAACAGTTCGCCCGTCACCATCAGCAGCACGCCGGACAGGACGTAGGTCGCCGATATCATCACCCGGCGGCCGAGGCTGTCGAACAGCGGCCCCAGGATCAGCGGCCCGGCGAAGTTGCCGGCAGCGAAGGGCAGGATGAACAACCCTACCCGGGCCGACGGGATCTGGTAGAACTTGGTCAGGATCAGCGCGTAAGTGAAGAAGACCGCGTTGTAGCAGAACGCCTGCGCCGTCATCAGCGCGATGCCGACGACGGTGCGGCGGCGATACAGCGTGAACAGCGACTTGACGCCCTTGAAGAACCATTCCCTGGTGTCCTGGTGCAGGCGCAGCGTTTCGTCCGGAACGGGCGGCAACGGCCCGGCCCGTGCCGCGACGGCGCGCTCGATCTCGGCCATCACCGTCTCGGCGGCAGCGAGGCGGCCATGGGTCATCAGCCAGCGCGGGCTTTCCGGAATCCAGCGTCGCATCAACAAGGTGACGAAGCCGATGAAGCCGCCGATCACGAAGGCGACGCGCCAGCCATAGGCCTGGTTCATGACGCCAGGGTCGAGCACCACCAGCGCGCCGCAGGCGCCCAGCGCGGCGCCGATCCAGAAGCTGCCGTTGATCACCAGGTCGGTGAA
>CAXSFF010000751.1:0-2791 GCA_964236035.1 uncultured Acetobacteraceae bacterium | reverse complement strand
CGTCACCAACTGGATGGACAAGATCGCCAACTACGAGTTCGCGGAAAGCCAGCTCGCCAGCGCCTGAGACCGGCAATCTGTCAGAAAGCAAGGCTGGGCTCTCCCCTCTGCTGCCCTTTCCAACGGCCCAAGAGGACCGTTGGAACCTTTGGGCAGCTACGCCCAGACCCGCCAGGAGGGAAGCGCCTCCTGGATCCGCCTTGCTTAAGAAGCCGCCATCCGCTTCGTACCCGGTCAGGTGAACCTGATTTCGACCGGCGCCACTCAGGCGGTCGGTGTCGCACTGCTGACAATGCCGATCACGCTTGGCATTCTTCGTGGACAGATTAAGTTCGTCAACGCAGTGGGAAGCCTTGTGATCATGCCAATCTTAATAATCTTGATCTATACCGGGGCATTGCAGATTGCCGAGACGGAGCACCCCATCCGCACTATCAAGCTTGGAGGAGACCGGTGAACGACAAGCTTTCGCTGTTGTTCGACCTCGACGGCACGCTGGTCGACACCGACAGGTTGCATTTTCAGGCGTATCAAATCCTACTGAGCAGATTCAATCGCTCGATCAGTATTGAATTATATAAAAGCCGTATTATGGGAGCATCAAATTCCAATATTATGGAGCACCTCTTCCCGGATCTGACCGTGGATCAGCATCGTGAGCTTGCTCAAGCCAAAGAAATCCTTTTCCGAAACCAAGTTGGCGTTTTAGAGCCGACGCCAGGTCTTATGCAGCTTTTGGATTGGGCCGCGCAGGAGAATATCGAGGTGGCCGTGGTGACCAACGCTCCACGGGACAATGCAGAGTTGATGCTGCATGGTCTCGGGCTCGGGAGGTTCATCGAACGGCTCGTTATCGGTGATGAGTTGCCGCGTGGCAAGCCGGACCCCTTTCCCTATGTAACTGGCCTGCAGATGATCGCCGGTCACCCTACTCGGGCGCTCGCCTTCGAGGACTCGCTCTCCGGCGTGCAATCAGCGTCCAGTGCCGGGATCTATACCTTCGGGATCGGCTCTGGTCTCCCACCTATCTCGTTAATCGAGGCTGGTGCCAGCGAAGTCATCGCCGATTTTAATGACTCAGGTTTGTGGGATCTCTTACGAGCTACAGTTGCTGGCACCCCCATCGCAGATCGGGTACGATGACCATGTCGATTACTGCTACGCTGGGTACCACGGGCGTCTTACACGTCGTAGCACATACAGGGAATGGTTCTACGGGACGGATTTAAGCATGGAGCCCTTTCGAATCTTACGAATTATCCGTATATCTGAACGCGATTGCAATGGACCTTCCTGGGATCACGATCAAAGTCGATCGGATACCTACGGCTGCCTTGACACGTTGTCTACTTGAGGTCGACCAAAGTAACTTGCCCTGCCTGGTTATGGGACGGGCAGTTGTGGCGGCTGCAACGCTTGGCATCTCAGCCCTGATTGCTCAGCCAAGCCCCGGGATGTGAATTCTAGCGGCGAGCCTTTGGCGGAGGTTGAGGCAGAGCCTCAACGCTTCCCGGAGTCCACAGCCGCAGGACTCGCCTCTAGCGGCCACAGACCTGGCGAGTATAGGTGTCCTCCGCGCCATTCTGCGGCGAGATCGAGTGGCAGAAATACGGCACCGAGGACTGCACCTGCCCCGCGGGGTTGTCGTGTATCGCGTCCGGCCGGGGGCGCGGCGCCGGGGGCGGCGTCGGCAACTCCACCTGCTCCACGCGCGGCCGTGCCGGCGGTGCCGCGTCGCCACGTGCGCGGCGCGTGCGTTGCGGCACCGCCACCATCGTTCCGGCCGGCCACGGCCCCTGCGCGTCGACCGAGGGATTCAGCGAGCGGAACAGTGCCTTCGCCATCGCGTCGTCATGGCCCCAGATGCGGCGCAGCAGCACCGATGCGGTATCGCGCACCCTGGCGGAATGCATCACCACCGCCCCGTCGTAATGCGGCACGGGCACCGGCACCCCAGCCTGGGGCACCCCAGCCTGGAGCACCCCAGCCTGCGGCGAACGAACCACTGCCGGAGGTGCCGCGGCAGGGAGCGGCGACACATGCGGCTCGCCCGACGGGGGTACCTCACCGCGCGACACCGGTGCGTCAGCCTGCGCCGCGCCAGCCAGGGCCGCTTCGCCAACGGCCTGCGGCGCCGATGTCCCAGGCGCCTGGGCAATGCGCGGCTGCACGGGCGGAACCGCCGGGAGCGACAGCGCCGGCACCTCCAGGTCCGCCACCCCGGCGCTGCCTTCCGCCTGGGCCACGGCCGGTGGGGCTGATGCCGGCAGGGGTACGTCGACGCGCGGCGGCGCGTCCGGCGCCACAAGCACTGGCGCCACCGGAACCGGATCGAGCAGCAGAGGCTGCGGCGTCACGTCGGCCCTCTCCGGGGCGTCGACGCCAGGTACGGCCGGCGCGGCCGGGAACGTCGCCGGGTCCGGCGGCGGGACGACAGGAGGCGGGGCCAGCGCGGTGCGGACCGCCGGAACCGGCGGGGGTATGGACGGCGCTACCGGGTGCGGGACGGCCGGGCCGAACCCCGGGGACCCCTCCGGCCGGTCCGTAACGCTTTGCGTCGTGGGGGCGGCGTCGATGGACGGTGGCGTGTCGTGTTCTGCCCCGGCGAACAGGCTTGCATTGGGGGCTACCGGCGTGGCTGTCGGCAGCGGGGCGACGTCGATGGACGGCGGCGTGCCATCGGACGATGCGGGGATCGTCGGCGTCCAGGCGTGCACGGCGAGGCCCAGCCCGGCGCCGGCCGCGAGCACGCCGCCGGTCGCGCCGAGCAGCGCGCAGACCACCGGGCCCA
>CAXSFF010000750.1:0-2796 GCA_964236035.1 uncultured Acetobacteraceae bacterium | reverse complement strand
CGTGATCGCCGGCTTGGACGGCACCGTGCCGCCGATGTAAGGAAGGCAAGGGCTCCGCCCTTGACCCGCCAAAGGCCGTAGGCCCTTGGAACCCCAGGTTTCCAAAGGACGGCCGTCCTTTGGCGGGTTTGGGCAGAGCCCATGCTATGCTCGGAAGTATTCATGCTCATCCATCCCCTGATCATCCGCTTGACCCACTGGATCAACGCCGTCGCCATCGTCTGCATGGTGATGAGCGGCTGGCAGATCTACGACGCCAGCCCGCTGTTCGCGTTCCGGTTCCCCGCCTGGGCGACGCTCGGCGGCTGGCTCGGCGGCGCGATCGCGTGGCACCTGGCGGCCATGTGGCTGCTGGTCGGCAACGCTGCCGTCTACTTCGCCTATGGCATCGCTGGGCGGCACTTCGCCCGCCACTTCCTGCCGATCGCGCCGCGCGCGGTGTGGCAGGACCTGCGGGCGGCGCTGACCTTCCGGCTGGAACACAAGCTTGGCGCCTACAACGCCGTGCAGAAGTTGCTCTACGTCGTCGTGCTGCTGCTGGGCGTCGCGGCGCTTGCCTCCGGGCTGGCGTTGTGGAAGCCGGTGCAGCTGCAGACGCTGGGCAGCCTGCTTGGCGGCTACGAGGCGGCGCGGCGCATCCACTTCCTCGCCATGGCCGGCATCGTCGGCTTCGTCGCAGTCCACCTGGCGCTGGTCGTGCTGGTGCCGAGCACCCTCGTCGCGATGATCACCGGGCGCGCGCGGGCGCCGAAGGAGCTGACGCAATGAAGCGCAAGATCGACGGGGCCACGCCCGATCTGGTGTTGCAGCGGCGGCGGCTGCTGCGCTCCGGCCTGTCGCTGGGGGCGCTGACCCTGCTGACGGGGTGCAACCTGTCGGATGGCGACGCGGTGGACCGGGCGCTGTGGGCGGTGTCGCGGTTCAACGACCGGGTGCAGGCCTGGCTGTTCGACCTCAACCGGCTGGCGCCGACCTACGCCGCCAGCGACATCACCGACCCGTTCCCGTTCAACGCCTTCTACCCCGAGGACAACGCGCCCGAGGTCGACGGCGACACCTGGAAGCTCGAGGTGTCGGGCCTGGTCGACGATAAGACGCCGTGGCCGCTGTCGCGCCTGCGCGCGTTGCCGCAGGAGAGCCAGATCACCCGGCACATCTGCATCGAGGGCTGGAGCGCCATCGGCCAGTGGTCCGGGGTGCCGTTCCGCACCTTCCTGGAGCGGGTCGGGGCGGACACGCGCGCCCGCTATGTCGGCTTCAAATGCGCCGACCGCTACTACAGCAGCATCGACATGGCGACGGCGCTGCATCCGCAGACCATCCTGGCGCTGGATTTCCGCGGCGACCCGTTGCCGGACAAGTACGGCTTCCCCGTCAAGCTGCGGGTGCCGACCAAGCTCGGCTTCAAGAACCCGAAGCACATCGCGGCGCTGTTCGTGACCAACGACAACCCGGGCGGCTGGTGGGAGGACCAGGGCTACAACTGGTTCAGCGGCTCCTAGCCATGCCGGACGTGCTGGAGCCGGACGTGCTGGAGCCGGACGTGCTGGAGCTGGACGCGCAGATCTGCTTCTCCGTCTACGCGACTGCGCTGGCGTTTGGCAAAACCTATGCCCCCCTGCTCGCGGAGTTGGGGCTGACCTATCCGCAGTACTTGGTCATGCTGGTGCTGTGGACGCAGGACGGCCTTGCTGTCCGCGCCATCGGCGAGCGCCTGCACCTCGATTCCGGCACGCTCACCCCGCTGCTGAAGCGGCTGGAGGCGGCGGGCTTCGTGCAGCGGCAGCGCGACACACGGGACGAGCGAATGGTGCGCACCGTGCTGACGGCAGCCGGGCGGGCGCTGCGGACCCGGGCCGAGCTGATCCCCTGCGCGATGGAGCAGGCGATGGGATTGCCGCCCAGCCGCCTGGCCGAACTTCGGCAGGACCTCGACGCGTTGCGCATGAAGCTGGAGGCCGCTGCTGGCGGAGCCTCGCCGTGATGCAGCCGTGCAACGTGCCGTCCACGGGGCCGCGCTACTGGACCGCACTCTCGATCGCCAGCGTGTTCGGCGCTAACCTCGGCGATTTCGTCTCGCGCGAGCTGCACCTTGGCCATACGCGCGGATTGCTGCCGTTGGCGCTGGTGTTCGCCGTCATCCTGTTGGCCGAGCGGCGGGCGAAATCCGCCAGCCAAGCGTATTACTGGCTGGCGATCGTCACCTTGCGCACGGCAGCGACCAACCTTGGCGACCTGGCCACGCATGACCTGAAGCTGGGCTACGCCTGGGTGATCGCCGGGTTGGCCGTGCTGCTGCTGGCAGTGCTGGCAAGTGGGCGCCCGAAGCAGACAGTCGGCGGGATGCCGCCGACCGATGCGCGCTACTGGCTAGGAATGCTGATCGCCGGCACGCTCGGCACCGCCGTGGGCGACGAATTGGCCGGCGAAGTGGAACTTGTCGCGGCCACGGCGCTGCTGTGCATAGCCGTGGCCGTGTTGTTCGTTGTCCGCACCCGCACGGCCAACAAGGCATCCTACTGGTCCACCATCGTCGCGATCCGCTCGGCAGGCACCAACTTGGGCGACCTGGTGGCGCATGGCTTCGGCCTCGCGCCGGGCACGGTCCTCACCGGCCTCCTGCTCACGGGGCTGTTGGCTGCCTGGCCCACGCCGAAAGTCAGCCCACCCCTCACTGCATGACCGCTGATATCAATAGCGGCATAGGCCGACTCCTCAGCCGTCATTGCAAGGAGCGCTTGCGACGCGGCAATCCAGGGCCACGCGACGCAAACCTGCCGCGCGGCCCTGGATTGC
>CAXSFF010000749.1:0-2797 GCA_964236035.1 uncultured Acetobacteraceae bacterium | reverse complement strand
GTAACTGCTCAACCCGGCTGAATGATGGTTTCTCCATCCAGGACGGCACGGACCGCCTGGTAGGCATCGCGTCCTTGTCGTGCGGCTGTGCCAACGACCGATCGAACCGCGGCGAACAGGTCAGCACCCCATGTTGAGCGGAACCCACCGGTGACCTTGCGATACGTGGCGGTCGGCCGCAGGTCCCGCTCAGAGCCGTTGTTGTCCGGCGGGGCATCCGGATGCCCAAGAAAGGTAAACAGGCTGTTTCGCACTTTGCCGTAACGTTTTCGCAAGCGCTGACCATGCGGGTTCCCAGGCGCCAGCCCCATGATCCCGTTCAAGTCGTGATCCAACCGTCGCAGGTAAGTCCGTCGTGTGCTCTCGGCCAAGCTCTTGCGCCGCCGCGCCAGCACCACAGCGCGCAGCAGCAGCGCCTTCATGCGCGGTGCGAACACGCTGTCTCCCGCGTCAATGGCGTACTGGCAGTCGCGTAACTGATGCGCCAGGCAAACCTGCCAGAGATCGGCGTGGCCCTGCTGGGCGCCATAAAGGTCGGACACCCAGATGCACGGCCGATGGCCCGCCATGACGCCGGTCACCACCGACCTGGCACGGCTGTCGCGCATGACGTGGATCACCACCTGATCGTTCTGGAACACCCAGTCCCAGTGCGTCCGCCCGTTGATACGCACCGACGTTTCATCCGAGCAGACGATCCGCGACCGACGCAGCCGGGCAAGAATGGCCGCGACCTCGTTGTCGAAGCGCGGCTTGGCCCGCTGCAACATCGCATCCAGCGCGCCCTCGCTGATGGGCAGCGCATAAAGGTGCAGGAACACCTGTGTCAGGCGGCGATAGCTGATCGCATGGGTGAAGCGCAGATAGATCGCCAGCGCGACAATGTTGGCGCTGAACGCCGAGCTGTCCTCCAGCCCTACGGGCACCGCCGCCAGGGTGATGGCACCGCAGCACGGGCACTGTCCGGCGTAGCGCTCCACCCGGGTTACCACGGGGCGCACCATCGGCAGGTCGATCTTGTCGTAACAACTGTGCAGCACATGATGGGCCTCGGTCAGAACGGCATGACAATGCCCACAAACGGAGGCTTTCGCGGTCACCCGTTCATCGGGATGACAGGCCAAAGCGCGGCCGCCGCCTTTGCGGCCCAGGCTGCCCTGGCGCGGTCCGGCGCGCTTGGTCTTCTCCGGCTGATCAGGCTTCTGGCCCTTCGAGGGCGGCAGGCTGGAATTGTTCGGGGTCTTGCCAGGTTCGGCGAGCCGCGCTTCAAGCTCGGCAATACGCCGCTCGGCCGCTTCAAGGCGCTGCCACAGCGCCCGGATCAAGGCATCCTTCTCAGCGTGGCTCAGGTGGTCGAGGTTGGGAAGCTGGGGCACCGGATTAGAAATCGGCTCGGCCGTGACCCGGTCAAGCCGTTTTTTCAATTCCGTCGACACGCAAGCAGATTGTCCGTGACAGTGACATCCGAAAAGGGGATGAGCAGTTACGTTTGAGGATCAACACGCCCGGCAGACGGTCAAAACACCGGCTTGATCTTGTCCACCCCCAGGGGCGCACTCCAGACCGCCCTGCTTGGCGTAACTTGTCACCGCTCCAGTCGGTAGTGGATCGGGACCGTCACCATCGTCTGCGCTTGGGTCATGTCCGCCGTGAACACGGGGACGTGGGCGTTGCGAAAAATTGCCTGGGCTGCTTCGTCGAGCGTATCCGATCCGCTGCTGCGGACGAGAGTGACCCCCAGCACCACACCGTCGCGCCCAACCGTGAACCGAAGTACAACAGTGCCTTCCTCGCTGCGACTGCGGGCGGCATCCGGATAGGCCCTGTGAGCCTGCAACCAGGCACTCAGCGCACTGCGCCATCCTGGGCTGGTTTCGGTTGGCGTCACCGGCGAACGGGACGGTAAAGCAGGGGCAGGCTCTTTGACGGCCGCGGAGCCGGGGAGCAAAGGGGCGACGGAACTACCGGGAGCCTGCGCTGGCTCCTGAGGGCGAGGCGGCAGCCGGCGCACTTGGTGTGGTTGCGAGGGTTTAGCGGAAGACGGTGCCGGCGACGGTATTGGGGGCTGCACCACAGGCTGCGGCGGTGGCTCAGGAGGCGGCTCCTGCTGCGCCAGTGGCGGCGCAGGCACAGGCATGGGCTCTGGCGGTTGGGGCTGAAGCGTTTGGGGTGGTTCCAGGGGAGCCGGCTCTGTGGGCTCCGCCGGTGGTGGCGCAAATGCCGGAGGCTCAGGTGTCGGCACCACAAGGTCTGTTTCCGCTTCCATGGGAGATGCGATCTCCGTCGAAGATGGCAGTGTCGCCGCCGGTTCAGTAGGCGCCGGAGCCGCGACGGGCTCAAACAGCATTGAAAATGCTTTTGGCGGTATGGCGGGCGATGGTGACGCCAAACGTGTCGTCCACACGATCAGCGCGATCGCGACGGCATGGGCCACAAGCGAGGCGACAAACGGCACACGCGTCTGAAGAGCGCCGCGGAAGCCAGCTTCACGCATTGCATCGCCTCGTGGTGGAACCCCACCTGAAATTGGCAGCCGCGTTCGCATTTCAGGCCTCGACATTCGAATGATATATTATAACGTAACACCTAAGGGGCAGCTACGGTGTTCCGTGGCGATTTAAGTTGGAGGAACTGGGATGGTGTCGCGACGCATGCTAATCGCGGGAACAACGAGCGTCATGCTGATGGTGCAGTCATATCCTGCCGTGTCAGCTGATCCAGCTTTGCCGGCTCAATCAACTGCCAGTTCCGACCAGAACGGAGAGTTGACCCTGCCAGACCTCGACGTCGTTGCCCG
>CAXSFF010000748.1:0-2798 GCA_964236035.1 uncultured Acetobacteraceae bacterium | reverse complement strand
GGTAGGAGATGCATAGAGCGTGCGACCGTTTCCAGCTCTTGATATTCCATAAGATCCATTCTGCGACTAAAATCGTGGGGCGGTGGGTTCTATTTTGAAGTGCGACAACCTCCACCTTCTCAATGTGTTGGCATCAGAAGATGGCTATGATAGCACGCCGTTTCCAACACCTCACGCTTGACGAGCGTCGGTCTTTGTTCCGGATGCAGGAGGCTCGGCACCGCTCGACGATCTACCGGAAGCTGGGCCGTAACCGCTTCCGCGATTCCGACGCGTCCTGAGACAGCCGACGCAACATGTCCGGCTACTATCCCGTCACCGTGCAGGACATCGCCGGCGCCCGGCGCCGGCGCCTGGCCAAGCTCGCGCGGTACGAGGAGCTGCTCGCCCACGTGGTGGACCGGCTGCGCGCGGGCTGGTCGCCGCAGCAGATCGCAGGGCGGCTCCGGCAGGGAGCAGAGGCTGACGGGGGAGAAAGCGAGCGGCTTTGCCACGAGACGATCTATCGCCACCTGTATGGCCCCGGAGGCCATTCGGAGAAGCTCTACTTGTGCCTGTCCCGGGCGCGCCGCCGCCGGGGAACATGGCATGGCCGCTGACCTCGCGGGCATCGCATGCCGCTGGAGCGCGGGATTGCGTGCCGTCCGGCAGACGTGGCCATTCGGGAAAGCTTTGGCCATTGGGAGGGCGACCTGCTTGTGTTCGCCAGGTCTGGCGGCAACGCCAACGTGACAACGCTGGTGGAGTGCCGCAACCCTGTCGCCAGAACGCGCGTCTCACACTTCGCTGGCCTCCAAGCTGCCTGACCGCGGATCGCCGAATTCGCCACCAGCATCAATGTTCGGCCGCACGGTTCAGAAGCTGGGCGGCGTGTTGATGAAGATGACCCGGGCGCGCGTGGCGCCGGGATTGCTGTAGCTGTGCGGGATGCTGGAGTGAAAGCAGAACGAGTCTTCCGCCGATAGCGTGAATGTCTGGTCGCCAACCGTGAGTTCGAGCTTGCCCTCGATGACGAAGCCGACCTCCTCGCCCTCATGCGCAATGGTGCCCTCGCTGCCGCCGCCGGGTTCGACGATGTGGATGTTGCCCTGCAGCAGGTGGGCGTCGTCGTAGGGGATCAGCCGCTCCATCCGGATGCCGGTACCACGGCGCAACGGGTCCATGGTGATCACCGGGCGCTCGCCGCTGCGGGCCACCACGCCGTCATTTGGATCAGCCGTCGCGCAGAGCCGGCCGACGGTCGTTTGCAGCGCGTCGGCGATCCGGCGCAGCGTGGTGAGCGATGGCAGCGTCCGGCCATTCTCGATTTTGGAGATCAAGCTTTCGGAACAGCCGACATGGGCCGCGACGTCCTGCAGCCTGATGCCGAGGGTCATGCGGGCGTGACGGATGCTCGTGCCGACAAGGAAGTCCGACTCGGCGGCGCTGGGCTGGCCCGATACGGCCAAGCTGCTCGACTTTCGCGTCATGGCCTTCCCTGCGTTCTGACTGGACACTCGTTTTCAAGCAGCTTGACACACACTCAAGTCGCTTGCCAGCCTGCTGCTTGGCCGACATCATGGGTCCGATGGAGGCAAGGTGACGAGCGGAATGGCAACCGAGGCGAAGCTGATCGATGCGGCGGTGACCGACTCGGCGCCGCACTACGAGCGGTATGGCTGGCTGCATTGGCCGGAGCACCCCTGGGTGTCGTATCAGTTCCGCCGCGCCCTGGGCGAGACGCAGCAGGGCGGCGGCGCGATCAGCGAGTGCTTACAGGCAGCGGCGCGGATGGTGCCGAGCGACCGCGAAAGCTCGCATGCGGAATGGCTGGCCGTCGCCGAGCGAAACCGTACGCGCGACGACACCGCCGAGGCGGCCGGACGGTTGCAGACGGCACGGAACTGCTGGCTGCGCGCCGCCAACTATTACCGCCATGCCGAGTTTTGGCTCGATGGCCTCGACGCCCGGCGGCTGCCGACGCTCGAGCTGATGGAGACCTGCTCCAAGAGCTTCCTGCGCACCCTGCTGGTTCCTGGCGAGGCGGTGGATATCACCTACGAGCCTGGTGTCCCGCTATGCGCCTATTTCGTCCGCGCGCCCTTCGCCGTGCCTCGCCAGCCAGTGCTGATCTGCATGGGCGGGTTCGATAGCAATGCGGCGCTGCTGCAGATGTCGCTGCAGTTGATTGTCGCATTCCTGGCCATGCTGTTCTTCGACCTGCGCCGGACCAGCAATGCGCGCCAGCCGGCCATCATCGAGGACGCTGCGTCGTATTCGATTGCGAAGGACCCGGCATGACCGGCTCCGCGGCCTTGTGCATGACCGGAACAGCCACGCGGCCATTTGCAGCGTTCCATCGTGTGACGTGGGGGAGTTCGGGGGTCCATGATGTGGTCCGAGACCCCCGGAATCGCCTGGCCAGACACGGCCTAGTCAGCCTCGCGCCATGAGCGGTTATGTTCTCAGGCGCCTGGTATCCATCGTCGTGCTGGCGTTCGGCGTCACGTTGCTCGTGTTCCTCATCATCCGCCTGATCCCCGGCGACCCGGCCGTGGTCATGCTTGGCACCAACGCCGGCGACCCGGTGCTGATCGCGCGTCTGCATCAGCAGCTTGGGCTCGACCGCAGCATTCCCGCTCAATACGTGATCTGGCTTGGCAACGTGCTGCGCGGTGATTTCGGCTACTCCTATGGGCAGCAGCAATCCGTGGCGTCGCTGGTTGCGGAGAACATGCCGGCGACGATCAAGCTGACGGTGGCGAGCCTGTCGGTATCGCTGCTGCTCGGCTGCGTCATCGGGGTGGCAGCGGCGGCAC
>CAXSFF010000747.1:0-2800 GCA_964236035.1 uncultured Acetobacteraceae bacterium | reverse complement strand
TTGGGCATCATGGCGTCCTCCGAGGCAATCGACGCGGATTGGACAACGCCGGACATACGCTTACACTGTAAGCATAGAAGCTTTGCTTACGGTGTCAACATTGGCTGAAAAGACCTATCATCATGGCGAGCTGCGAACGGCGCTGGTCGGCGCGGCGCTCGGCCTGCTGGCGGAGGGTGGGGTGGACACGGTCTCGCTGCGGGCGGTCGCGCGCCGGGCCGGCGTGTCCGCGATGGCCCCTTACCGGCATTATCCCGACAAGGAGGCGCTGCTGGCAGCGGTCGCGGTGCAGGGTTTCGAGGGTTTGCGCGATGCCCTGCGGGCAGCGGACGAGACAGCGCCGGCAGGTCAGGCCCTTGTGGCGCAGGCGGTCGCCTACGTGCGGTACGCCTTGGACAACCGGGCGCTGTTCCGGCTCATGTTCGGCCCCGAGCGGCTTGGCACGCATCCGGATCTCGCCGCGGCCGGCGAGGCTGCCTACGCGGTGCTGGCGGCAAGGGTCGCCACGGCGGCGGCAGGGGCTGATCTGGAGGCCCGCATACTGGGCTGCTGGTCGCTGGTACACGGCCTGGCGTCGCTGTTCCTGGACGGCCTGATCAGCGACAAGGTGGCAGAACCGGACAGTGCCCTCACCCGCCGCGTCGTGGAGGCGATGCTCGATGCCGCCCGATGAGGCTGAATGGTGGGCCCGCAGGGAATCGAACCCTGGACACCAAGATTACCAGTCTCGTGCTCTACCACCTGAGCTCCAGGCCCACGCAGCGCCGCCTAACCCAGGGCCGGCTGGTTCGTCAATCTGGCATCGGCGGCGGGCTGGGCAAGCCGCCAGCCCGCACGAGAGTCACTCCTTGACGTCGGCCATCACCCGCATGTGGATGATCTTGTCCGGGTCGCGCACGGAGCCGCTGCTGCCGACGCCCTTCTTGATGGCGTCGATGTGGTCCATGCCCGACACCACCTGGCCCCAGATGGTGTACTGCCCGTCCAGGAACGGCGCCGGCGCGAAGCAGATGTAGAACTGGCTGTTGGCCGTGTCCGGGCTCTGCGTGCGGGCCGCGCCGACGGTGCCGCGCAGGAAGTGCGCGTTGCTGAACTCCGCCTTCAGGTCCGGCATCTTGCTGCCGCCCGACCCCGTGCCGGTCGGGTCGCCGCCCTGCGCCATGAAGCCGTCGATGACCCGGTGGAACACCGTGCCGTCATAGAAGCCCTCCCGCGCCAGCAGCTTCACCCGCTCGACGTGCTTCGGCGCCAGGTCGGGCCGCAGGCGGATCACCACGCGGCCATCCTTCAGGTCGAGGTACAGGGTGTTCTCCAGGTCCAGCGCGGGCTGGGCGGCAGCTGTGTCGCTCATCAGTGTTCCAATCGCGATCGTTGAAAGGCCAAGCGTGGCGATAAAGGCGCGTCTATCCATGGTAGCAAGCTCCTGGAGGATCATCCTGCCGTCAAAAGCGCCTACGGGCGGACCCGGGCCAAGGTGCGCTCCAGCGTGAGGGCGGGGACGAAGCTGGAGATGTCGCCGCCAAGCCGGGCGATCTCCTTGACGAAACGCGACGAGATGAACTGGTGCGTCTCGCTGGCCATCAGGAACACCGTCTCCACCTCGGAATCCAGGCGGTAGTTCATGCCGGCCATCTGGAACTCATAGTCGAAGTCGGACACGGCGCGCAGGCCGCGGATGATCACGCTTGCGCCATGCTCGCGGGCGAAGCCGATCAGCAGGCTGGCGAAGCTCACCACCTCGATGACGGTGCCGGTGCGGGTGGCGATCGGCGCCATCTCGGCCCGCACCAGTTCCACCCGCTCCTGCAGCGGGAACAGCGGCCCCTTGCCGGCATTGCTGGCGACCCCCACCACCAGACGGTCCAGGACGCGGGCGGCGCGGGAGATGATGTCGATGTGGCCGTTGGTCACGGGGTCGAAGGTGCCGGGGTAGACGCCCGTGTGACGGTCCAGCGCCGCGCCGGGTCGGGCCGGTTCAGGCGCTTGGCTCATCATCCTCCGCCTCCTCCGCATCTTCGACGGCGTCCTGGGGCATGATCTCGGCGTCGAGGCGGATGGAACCGTCGAGCGACTCCACGTCGGCGGCGGCCAGCGTGTCGTCCAGGCTGTCGTCGACGTCGGCCACCGTCTCGATGACGGGGAACACGGCGGTGACGTGCTCGCCCTCGCCAAGGCGGAACAGGGTGACGCCCATCGCCTGCCGCCCGGTGACGCGCACCTGGTCGCCCGGCACGCGGATCAACCGGCCGGCGTCCGTCACCAGCATCACGTCGGTGCCCTGGCGCACAGGGAAGGTGCCGGCGACCTCGGTGCCGTTGCGGCGCGGCGACAGGGTGAGATTGCCGATCCCCTGCCCGCCGCGCCCCGTGACCCGGTAGTCGTAGGCGGAGCTGCGCTTGCCGTAGCCGCCGTTGGTGATGGTCAGCAGCAGCTCCTCCGCGTCGGCCAGCTCGCGGATGCGCTCGTCGGAAAGCTCGACGTTGGGCACGGCCTCCTCGACCTCGGCGCTGGCCTCGATCGATGCCTCCACGTCCTCGCCCTGGCTGCGGCGGCGGGCGGCGGCGCCACGCAGGTAGGCCACCCGCTCCGCCATCGTCGCCTCGACATGGCGCAGCACGGACAGGCTGATCACCTCGTCGCCGGCGCCCAGGCGGATGCCGCGCACGCCGGCGCTGTCCCGCCCGGCGAACACGCGCACCACGTCGTCCGTCACCTGGAAGCGGATGCAGCGGCCACGCCGGGTCGCCAGCAGCACGTCGTCGCCGTCGCGGCAGGTGGCGACGCCGATCAGCCGGTCGCC
>CAXSFF010000746.1:0-2803 GCA_964236035.1 uncultured Acetobacteraceae bacterium | reverse complement strand
GCCACCACGCCGAGGTCGTGGGTGATCAGCATGATCGCCGACCCCAGCCGCGTCTTGAGGTCGCGCATCAGGTCGAGGATCTGCGCCTGGATGGTCACGTCCAGCGCCGTGGTCGGCTCGTCGGCGATCAGCAGCTTCGGGTTGCACGCCAGCGCCATCGCGATCATCACCCGCTGCCGCATGCCGCCGGACAACTGATGCGGATACTCGCGCACCCGCCGGGCCGCGGCGGAGATGCCGACCAAGTCCAGCATCTCGACCGCGCGCCTCGTCGCAGCGGCGGCGTCCAACCCCTGATGCAGCCGCAGCGTCTCGCCGATCTGCCGCCCCACCGTCAGCACGGGGTTGAGGCTGGTCATCGGCTCCTGGAAGATCATGCTGATGTCGTTGCCGCGCAACCGGCGCATGTCCGCCTCGCTGGCGTCGAGCAGGTTGCGGCCCTCGAACCGTATCTGCCCCGCCAGACGACCCGGAGGCGTCGCGATCAGCCGCAGGATCGACATCGACGTCACCGACTTGCCGCAGCCGCTCTCGCCGACGATGGCGACCGTCTCGCCGGCCTCGATGTGGAACGACAGCCCCTCCACCGCGCGCACCACGCCGTCGGCGGTGCCGAAATGCGTCTGCAGCCGCTCGACCTCCAGCAGCGCCATCAGATGCGTTTCGCCAAACGGGGATCGAGCGCGTCGCGCAGGCCGTCGCCGAGCAGGTTCACCGCCAGCACGGTCGCCGACAGGAACACGGCCGGGAAGAACACGATGAACGGCTTGACCTGCCACAGCGCGCGGCCCTCGGCCATGATGTTGCCCCAGGACGGGATGATCGGCGGGGTGCCGGCGCCGATGAACGACAGGATCGCCTCCGTGATCATGGCGGAGGCGCAGATGAACGTCGCCTGCACCATGATCGGCGCCAGCGTGTTGGGCAAGATGTGGCGGAAGATCACCCCAGGCGTGCGGGTGCCGGCGGCGACCGCCGCCTCGACGTAGGGCTGGTCGCGCAGGCTGAGCACCACGCCGCGCACCAGGCGGGTGACGCGGGGGATTTCGGCGACCGTGATGGCGATGACGACGTTCTGCACGCTGCCCCGGGTCAGCGCCATCAGGGCGATCGCCAGCAGGATCGAGGGGATCGACATCAGCCCGTCCATCACCCGCATGATGATGGCATCGACCAGGCGGATGTAGCCGGCGCAAACCCCGATCAGCAGCCCGGCTGCCGTCGCCAGCACGGCCACCGAGAAGCCCACGATCAGCGACACGCGGGCGCCGTACAGGGTGCGCGAGTAGATGTCGCGGCCCAGCATGTCGGTGCCGAACCAATACTGTGCCGACGGAACCCGCAGCCGCCGCGCCGGCGCCAGCGCGGTCGGGTCGACGGTGCCGAGCCAGGGCGCCAGCACCCCCAGCAGCACGATAATACCCAACAGGACGCCGCCGATGACCACGGTCGGATTGCGCCGGACATACGTACGGACCCTCCCCCGCGCGCGGACCGGCGGCAGCACGTCGGGGAGCGGGATGGCGCCTGCGGTGATGCTCAATAGCGTATCCTCGGGTCGAACACGGTGTACATCAGGTCGACGACCAGGTTCACCAGCACGTAGACGAAGCTGAACACCAGCACGACGCCCTGGATGACGGGGTAGTCGCGGCGCAGGATGGCGTCGACCACCAGGCGGCCCATCCCGGGGATGGCGAACACGCTCTCCGTCACCACGGCGCCGCCGATCAGCCCGGCGACGCCTAGGCCGATCACCGTGATGATCGGCACGGAGGCGTTCTTCAGCGCGTGCACGAACAGGATCGGCCGCTGCCCCAGCCCCTTGGCGCGCGCCGTGCGCACGTAGTCCTGACTCAGCACCTCCAGCATGGTGGCGCGGGTGATGCGGGCGATCAGCGCGATGAAGGCGCCGCCAAGGGTGAGCGTCGGCAGGACGAGGTTGGCCAGCCACGGCCCGACGCCCTGCGCGAGCGGCGTGTAGCCCTGCACCGGCAGCCACTCCAGCTGCAACGCGAACATGTAGGCCAGCAGGTAGCCGACCACGAACACGGGCACCGAGAAGCCGAACACCGCCAGCAACATGACGAGGCGGTCGACCAAGGTGCCGTGCCGCCAGGCCGCCACCACGCCCATCGGCACGGCGACCACGATGGAGAACGCCAGCGTCAGCAGCATCAGCGACGCCGTCGCCTCCACCCGTTGGCCGATCATGTGGGTGACGGGCAGGTTGGTGAAGATCGACTGCCCGAGGTCGCCGTGCAGCACGTGCCACAGCCATTCGCCGAACCGCACCAGGAACGGCCGGTCCAGCCCGAGCGACTCGCGGATGCGCTCGACGTCGGCGGGGCTGGCCTGGTCGCCGGCGATGATGGCGGCCGGGTCGCCAGGGGCGATGTACAGCAGGCTGAACACGAACAGCGCCACGAACCCCATCACGGGGACCGTGCTCGCCACCCGGCGGAACGCATAGGCGAGCATCAGGCTTTCGACACGCCCCAGAACACGGGGAACGGCGCTTTGACCACACCGGAGACGTTCTTGCGCCAGGCCTGGTAGCCGAGGAAGAAGCCGGTCGGGCCGTACACCACGTCGTCGAACGCGGCCTTGTTGGTGCGGCCCAGGGCGGCCTTCTCGGCGGCCACGTCGGGAGCGGCGTACCAGTCGGCGATCCCCGCCTGCACGGCGTCCGACTTCGGCCAGCCGAACCAGGCGGTGTCGCCGGTCGCCAGCAACGCCGTGTAGGCGGCCGGGTTGATGCAGTCGGCGCCGGCGTGCCAGGTGTGGAAGATGTTCCAGCCGC
>CAXSFF010000745.1:0-2807 GCA_964236035.1 uncultured Acetobacteraceae bacterium | reverse complement strand
CCTGGATGAACCCACATAGCCGGTCATGGCGTTTGTTGACCCGATCGACCTCGCGCACATGTGCGCCGCCATCGCCCTCGCGCGGCGAGGCCTCGGCGATTGCTGGCCCAACCCGGCGGTCGGCTGCGTCATCGTCCAAGGCGGCCGCGTCGTCGGCCGCGCTGTCACCGCGCCGGGTGGCCGGCCTCATGCCGAGACGCAGGCGCTGGACATGGCCGGCGCGGCGGCGCGGGGAGCCACGGTCTATGTCACGCTGGAACCCTGCAACCATTTCGGGCAGACGCCGCCCTGCACAGAGGCGCTGATCGCGGCGGAGGTGGCGCGCGTGGTGGTCGCCGGGTCGGACCCGGACCCGCGCGTGGACGGCGCCGGGGTGGGGCGGTTGCGCGCGGCGGGGATCGCCGTTGTCACCGGCGTGCTGACGCAGGAGGCCAACGAGATGCAGGAGGGCTTCCTGTCGCGCTTCGACCGCGGTCGGCCGATGGTGACGCTGAAGCTCGCCACCACGCTCGACGGCCGCATCGCCACCAAGGGCGGCGAGAGCCAGTGGATCACCTCGCCCGCCGCCCGCCGCGTCGGCCATGGATTGCGCGGCACCCATGACGCCGTGCTGGCCGGCATCGGCACCGTCGCCGCCGACGACCCGGCGCTCACCTGCCGCATCCCCGGCTTCCGCCGCGTGCCCGGTGTACGCATTGTCGTCGACAGCCACCTGCGCATTCGTCTGACGGCGCAACTGGTCGCGACGGCGCGGCAGGACCCCACCTGGATCATCCACCGCGACGGCGTCCCCGCCGACCGCCGCGCCGCCTTCGAGGACGCCGGCGTTCGGCTGATCGAGGTGCCTGGCGCCGAGGTCGGCGTCGACCTGAACGCCGCGCTGGCCGCGCTGGGCGAGATCGGCCTCACCCGCGTGCTGGTCGAAGGCGGCGCCAAGGTCGCGGCCGGGCTGTTGCGCGCCGGATTGGTCGACCGCCTGGCCTGGTTCCACGCGCCGGCGATCATGGGGGGCGACGGCTGGCCGGCGGCGCAGGCATTCGGCATCGCCAACCTCGATGACGCCCCGCGCTTCGTCCGCACCGGCCAGCGTGCCGTCGGCGGCGATTTCCTGACCGAGTACCGGAGGGCCGCCTGACATGTTCACGGGGATCATCACGGCGGTCGGCGCCGTCCGCAGCATCGAGCCGCTTGGCGTCGGGCGGGACATGCGCCTGGTCATCGCGCAGGCCTGGGACGAGCCGCCGGCGATCGGTGCATCCATCGCGTGCTCCGGCTGCTGCCTGACCGCGGTGGCACTCGGCCCCGACTGGTTCGCCGTAGACGCCTCGGCGGAAACCTTGCAGCATACCGTCCTGGGCCAATGGCAGCCGGGCTCCCGCGTCAACCTGGAGCGGGCGCTGCGGGTCGGCGACGAGCTGGGCGGACATCTGGTGTCGGGCCATGTCGACGGCGTCGGCACCGTGCTGTCGCGCACGCCGGAGAACGGCTCGACCCGGTTCGAGATCAAGGTCCCCGGCGGCCTGGCGCGCTACATCGCCCAGAAGGGCAGCGTCGCCGTGAACGGCATCTCGTTGACGGTCAACGCGGTGGACGGCGACGTGTTCGGCGTCAACATCATCCCGCACACCATCGAGAACACCGACCTCGCCGGCCTGCAACCCGGCAGCACGGTGAACATCGAGATCGACACCCTTGCCCGCTACGTGGCGCGCCTGCACGAGACGGCGTAAGGGTGGCTGCCATGGACAGCATCCCCCGGGCTAACCTCACCAATCGGGCCAACCTCACCGACTACGTCAGCGCCGCCGCCGACATCATCGAGGAGGCGCGCGCCGGCCGCATGTTCATCCTAGTCGACGACGAGGACCGCGAGAACGAGGGCGACCTGGTCATCCCCGCCCAGTTCGCCACCCCGGACGCTATCAACTTCATGGCCCGCAACGCCCGCGGCCTGATCTGCCTCGCCCTAACTCGGCAGCGCGTCGAGCAGCTCGGCCTGCCGCTGATGGCGCAGGCCAACGGCACCCGGCACCAGACCGCCTTCACCGTCAGCATCGAGGCGCGCGACGGCGTCACGACGGGCATCTCCGCCTATGACCGCGCCCGCACCATCGCCGTCGCCGTCAACCCGGCGAGCGGGCGCGACGAGATCGTGACGCCGGGCCACATCTTCCCGCTGATGGCGCGCGAGGGTGGCTCCCTGGTGCGCGCCGGCCATACGGAGGCCGCCGTCGACATCGCGCGCCTGGCGGGATTGAGCCCGGCGGGGGTAATTTGCGAGGTGATGAACGACGACGGCCAGATGGCGCGGCTGCCCGACCTGGTGGCGTTCGCGCAGCACCACAACCTCAAGCTCGGCACCATCGCCGACCTGATCGCGCACCGCCGCCGCACCGAGCGCCTGGTGCGCCGGGTGCAGGAGGGCGCGATCCAGCATGCCGAGGGCGGCGACTGGAACCTGATCGTCTACGCCAACACCGTCGAATATGCCGAGCACCTGGTGCTGTACAAGGGCGACCTGTCCGACCCGGCGCCGCCGCTGGTGCGGGTGCACGCCGTCGACCTGCTCGGCGACATGCTGGGCGGCCCGCATGCCGGCGCGCTGCACAACGCCATGCACATGATCGCCGAGGCTGGCCGTGGCATCGTGGTGCTGATCCGCGACGGCACGACGCATTCGTTGTCCGACCGGGTGCGCCTGATGGTCGGCCCGCGCCCGATGCACTCGCTGCGCGACTACGGCATCGGGGCGCAGATCCTGGTCGATCTCGGCGTCAAGGACATGATCCTGCTGAGCAACACCCACC
>CAXSFF010000744.1:0-2812 GCA_964236035.1 uncultured Acetobacteraceae bacterium | reverse complement strand
ACTCCGCGGCGATCTCGATCTGCATCAAGCCGCCGTTCGACTGCATGATGAAGATCTTGCGGGTGCCGAGGCCCGTCTCCACCAGCCGGTCGGACACGCGCTTCAGGTACGTCCCCACCACGGGGCCGGCGTAGGCGTCGAGCACGGTGGTGGACAGGCGAACGTATTCCCGGATCGTCGGCAGCACGATGCTGGAGAGCGAGACCCGGCATTCGGGGTGCTCCTCCTTGATGAGCTCGGACGCGCGCGCCTCGTGCGCGTCGTTCATGAAGGAGAACAGGAAGCAGACGGCGATCGAGTTCACCCCCATCTCACGGCACCGGCGCGCGGCTTGGCGCACGCCTTCCTCGTCGAGCGGCTGATGTTCGCTGCCGTCGTACAGGACCCGCTCGGCGATCCCGAAGGTGCGGTTCTGCGGGACCAGGCCCCTGGGCTTGCTGTACTGCGGATCGATCATGTCGGAGCCGAGCGGCGCCGTGCCGCCGCGCATGTCGTAAAGCGCTCCGAACCCCTCGGTGATCATCAACGCGGCCTTGGCGCCCTTGCCCTCGATGGTCGCGTTGGTCGCCACGGTCGTGCCATGGGCGAAGAAGTCGATGTCGCCCGGCCGGATTTGCGGGTGAACCTCCATCAGGTTGCGAAGGCCGGCGGCGACCGCGCCCGACGGGTCGCCCGGCTGGGACGGAACCTTGGTGACGGCCAGCTTGCCGGTCTCGACCTCCATGCCGATGACGTCGGTGAAGGTGCCGCCGATATCGATCCCTACCCGCCACATGCTCTTCCAAACCCTCTCATTGCCGTGCTGCCGTCCCGAGCCACGCCCGACGCCTTGCGCGACGCGGCGCGGGCTTGGCGTCGGGCAAGGCAGTCCGTAACGGCGCGCCGCCCATTCGACCTTCCATTCAGACCCACAGCCTCTCGGCTCGGCCTGTGGCGGAAGCGGAAGTAGGGGTCATCGCGTTCGGAGAGGGCATCGTTTTCCGGTCGGCAGCGATAACCTCCGGCTATGTTGCCTCGGCTAGGCGTTCGGTCAGGAGACCCATCGGGCCACCTGCAACGCTAGGCCGTGCGCGGAATTCCCCACCTCACCCAAGCGGCCGCGACGATCAGCATGAGCGCGGTGCCGATAAACACCGACCGCACGCCCAGGGACGCCGCCGCCGCCGCGCCCAGGAGCGGACCCAGGCCGCCGCCGAGGAACGTCGCGCTGGCGCCGATGCCGTAGGCCAGGCCTCGGTTGCGCTGCGGGACGGACCGCGCGAGCAGCGCCTGCGCAGTCGGGATGATGCTGCTGATGAACAGCCCCGTGCAGAAGCGTTCGCCCAGGAAGGTCCAGTAGCCGCCGGCGAAGCTCTGCGGCAAGGTGAACGCGGCCCCGCCCGCCATCGCGATGAGCAGCACGCGGTGATAGCCGATGCTGTCGCTGCGCTTGCTGAGGAAGGGCGACCCGACCATGTCGGCGAACCCGACCACGGAAAAGGCCAGGCCCGCGAGGGTCGCTATGTTCCCTGCATCCGGCACGAGGCTGGTGACGAACACCGTGATGACGGGCTGCACCGAACGCAGCGAGATCTGGGCGATCAGCAGCAGGACGAAGAACGGCAGGACGGGGAGCAGCACGTGCGTCCACCGCGCTCGCGGCGCGTCCGGTTCCTTGGCCACGACATGCACGACATCGCGAGGCACCAGGCGCCAGACCAGGAGAAAGGCTATCAGCGCCAGCACGGCCGTCCATAGGAAAACGATCCTGTGGTCGCCGAAGGTGTCGAACAGGACGCCGCCGGCGAGCGGCCCGAAGAACGACCCCATCATCTGCGCCGTGCTCAGCCAGCCGAGCGCGAAGCCCAGCCGGTTGTTGGGCGCGCGGGAGGCAACCAGGGTATTCGCCGACGACGCGAAGCCGCTGAACGCCCCCATCGCCGCCCGGATGGCGAACAGCTCCCAGACGTTGGTCGCAAACATCATCAAGAAGCCGAACAGGGCGATGGCAGCGCTCGATCTCAGCACCATCACCTTGCGGCCGTGGCGGTCGCCGAGGAAACCCCACAAGGGAGACAGGAGAGCTGCGGCGAACAGGTTCACTGAAGTCAGCACGCCGGTCCAAAGAAGGATGTCGGCCCGCCCGGTCACTCCGATCGTAGGGAGGTACAGCGGCAGGATCGGGACGATGACGGTGAGCGACATGCTCATGATGAACTGCACGCCCAGCATGAAGTAGAAGGTGAGCTTCCAGCTGTCGTCCGCACTGCGCGGGTCCGCGGGGGCCACCGCGTCAGCGCCGATGGGACGTCTCCGCGGCGCGCCTCGCCGCCCGGGCGAAACTCAGGTCCCAGACCAGCAGCGGGTTGAAGCTCGCCAGCTCGGGGCTTCGGGTCAGCCGCATCCGGTGCGTGTTGGAGATCGCTTCGGCCGTCGGCACGGGATACGGCGAGAGCTCTTCGCGGAGCACCTGGTAGAGGTCGCGCAACCCGGCGTCGTCGAGGCCCAGCAACGTCTTCGGCTCACGCCCCAGCACCTGCAAGGCCGTCGCCTCGTCGTCACGGAAGATATGGGTCGCCTCGAACGCCGCCGAGACCAGGTCGGCGAAATCGTCACGCCGGCTTTCGACCAGGGGCTGCAAGGCAGTCAAGGTGACGTTGCCGAGGAAGCCGTATGGGGCGGTCGGGAACGCCTTCAGGCCCGCCCGCAGCGGCTGGTCGCGGTGGACGTTGGTCACGAACACGCCGTGGCACTCACCCCGCTCGACCGCCTTCCACTGGCCCCAGCGGCCGACCTCGCTTTCCGCCACCACCACCGCCTCGACGTCGTGCAG
>CAXSFF010000743.1:0-2814 GCA_964236035.1 uncultured Acetobacteraceae bacterium | reverse complement strand
ACCCGGTCAGTGCGTCGCCGGACATTCGACGGATAGGACAGGCTTCGCAGCAATATGCACTCGGTCCGTCGGGGGTGTGCAGGAGGCTGTCCACATGGCTCTCGCATCTGTTCGTCTCTGGTGCAGCTATAAGACAAGAAAACTAATGAAATTCTAAATCCTTGTCCGAATGGACCTGGCATGGGAATTGTCAGGAAGCGTGGGGTGCCCGCGACGGAGCAGGGCCATGCTCTGGTGTGCCTTGGGAACGTGGGCCAGAGCGTTGCGCATCCAGTACACGCGGCAGCGCTGCCTCCGCGATCCACACCGGACAGCTCTCGCTCTAGTCGGACTGGACCATCTCGCTGAAACGAACCCTTGGGTTCTCTGCGACCAAGATCGCCAATCCCATGACAGGACCGGTGGGAAGGCGAGCCGCTGCGGCGAGCAGGGCGGCGACGACGGCGTTCGGCATCGGCGGCCCCAGCAGAAAACCCTGGATCTGGTCGCACCCGGCTTCGCGCAGCAACACAAGCTGGTTCTCCGTCTCCGCCCCTTCGGCGGTGACTTGCAGGCCCAGCTTGCCGCTCATCGCGCTGACAATGGCGTGCGACCCACTCTCCAGCGACAGGTCGGTGATGAACGACCTGTCTATCTTGATCTTGTCGAATGGAAACCGCCGCAGGTAGGACAGGCTCGAATACCCGGTGCCGAAATCGTCCAGCACGATGCGCAGGCCCAGCGCCTTGAGCGCCAGCAACGCCTGCAGGGCCTGGTCCGCGTCGTCAATCAGGACGCTCTCCGTCACTTCCAGCTCCAGCCGGTCAGGGTGCAGCCCGGTGCGGGCCAGCGTGGCGGCGATCACCCCTGGCAGCCGGCCGTCCTTGAGCTGGCGGGCCGAGACGTTGACGGCGATCCGGGTCGCCCCCGGCCACCCCGCGGCGGCCTGGCACGCGGTCTCCAGCACCCACTCTCCCAGCGGCACGACCAGCCCCGTCGCCTCTGCCACCGGAATGAACAGGTCTGGCGGAACCAGGCCCCGCGTCCGGTGCGGCCAGCGCACCAGCGCCTCGAAACCGACCACCTTGCGATGCTCGGCGCCCCGGCGTTCGGCATCGCAGCTCCGGGCGTCGAACAGCGGCTGGTAGGCGATGTCCAGCCGCCCGTCGCGGACCGCCTCCGCCAGGTCGCGCTCCATCTCGCGCCGGTCGCGCTGCACCGTCTCCATCTCTGGCGCGAAGAAGCAGAAGCTGCCGCGGCCGAGCGACTTGGCCCGGTACAGGGCAAGATCGGAAAGCCCGAACGACTCACATCGATGAGGTCACGCTCCAGGGTGCGCAAGCGCGCCCGCCGCGTTGCACGGCTGTATCACGTGCTCACCGCCTTCAGGAGTTCAGTCCGTCCCGCCATGCTGACTCGCCGTGCCATCCGTCGCTTCCTGAGCCAGCGTTCGCCCGGTGGCAAACCACCTGAGGCAACGACTTGGGCCGGTAGCAATCCTGCTAGCAATCAACGTGAGGCAATACGCGGGAAACTTCCTGGTTGGATCAGCGATCGATAGGGATCAGCCGGCGCCTGACCCGGTCGTGTCGCCAGGCCCGTCCAGTTGCCCGCTGAACTGTGGCAGGGCGAAGGTCGCTCCCAGCGCCAGCAAGGCGCTGACCGTGACCAGGGTGGCGGGCGCCGCGAGCCAGCCTGTCCACGCCAGCAGCCCGCTCGCCAGCAGCGGGGTAAGCGCGCCGAACACCACGGCGCCGAGATTTATCGACAGCGCCACACCGGAGAAACGGACGCGTGTGGGGAACAGGTCGGCCAGCAACAGCGCGAACGTTCCGTGGGTGAAAGAGGCGGACAGGCCCACCAGGAGGAACATGCGGCTTAGCGGCACGGCATGTGCCACGAGCGCGGCATAGGCCGGGATCGCGGCGAGGGCGAGTACCATGCAGCCGATGCGGAACACGCTGATCGGCGACCAGCGGTCTGCCACCCAGCACGCCAGCACCAGCCCCGCCGCCATGACGGCGCTGGCAATGTTCAGCGCGGCGAACACCTCGGGCGGTGCATAGGCGAGCACGCGGATCAGGTAGCCGCCCATGTGGGCGAACAGCAATCCGTTGAACGTGGTGACGATGCCGGTGGCGGCAACGCCGGCCAACATGCGGCCGCGATGGTGGGCAAGCAGCTCGGCAAGCGGTCCCCGTCTGCCGCCGCGTCCGTCCTGTCTGCCGCCGCGTCCGTCCCGGTCGCTGCCGAGGCGCGTCCGCATGCGCAGGAAGGCGGGGCTCTCCTCCAGCGTGCGGCGCAGGACCCAGCTCAGCCCGCCCAGGAGGCCGCCGGCCAGGAACGCGATGCGCCAGCCCCAGGCGGCGACCTGCGCCGCGTCGAGCGTGACGTGCAGCAGCGCGCTGATGGCGGTGGCGAGCAGCACGCCGGCGCTGACGCAGCCGAACACCAGCCCGCAGGCCAGCGTGGCGTGGCGCCGCGGCACCGCCTCCACCGCATAGGTGATCGCGCCCGGCAGCTCGCCGCCCAGGCAGAAGCCCTGCACCAGCCGCAGCGCCACGAACGCCGCCGTGCTGGCGAAGCCGCCCGTGCGGTAGTCCGGCACCAGCCCCATCGCCACGGTGGCGGACGACATGACCGCGATGTTGACCACGAAGCTGCCGAGCCGCCCCGTGGTGTCGCCGCGACGCCCGAACACCAGGCCACCGAGGGGACGCGCGAGATAGCCGGCCGCAAACACCGCAAGCCCCTGGACCTGCGAGGTCAGCGGGTTACCCGACGGGAAGAATGCGGCGGAGATGTAGACGCCGAACACCCCGACTACCACGACGT
>CAXSFF010000742.1:0-2815 GCA_964236035.1 uncultured Acetobacteraceae bacterium | reverse complement strand
CGGCAGCCATCCGGTGCGCGGGCCGGCGGAGCCGCTGTCCTCCACCGCCGAGAGGAAGGCGTGGCTGACGAACGGGTTGTCGTCGCCGGCACAGGCGTCCCAGTCCGCCGGGTCGATGCCGGCGATGCTGGGGTGCAGGGTGAGGGTCAGTGTTTCCGCTGGCATGTGACCGATATGGCATAAACCATGCCATCGGGAAGCATCACGAACGCCACAGCTATCGGGTTGCGACCAGGCGCAGCCCGGCCCGGCGGCGCCTGGCATCGCACGGCAGGTCGAGCGGCAGCAGCGGCGACCGCTCCGGCAACCGTTCCGGCATAGGCTCCGCATCCGGCGGCACGGCGCGGCCGAGATAGCTGTCGGCCAGGCTGCGGAACACGTAGTCGGGGATCGAGGCAGCGCGCTGCACGGCCGGGTCGCCCTCGACGGCGCCGGCGGGGGCGAAGCGCAGCCCGGCCTGGGTGAACAGGTCGACGAAGCTGTCCAGCGTCACGCCGTGTTGCAGGCCGAGGCTGACGGCGGCGGCGAAGCTGTCGGCCAGGCCGCGCACGGTGGCCGTCTCCCGCGGCAGCGCCAGGTGGATTTCGCCGAGTCGCCCGTCGGCGTACTCGCCGGTGCGCAGGAACACCCGGTGGCCGCCGACCGCCGCCTTCTGGGTGAAGCCGCGGCGGCGGGACGGCAGCTCCTCGCGCTGCGCGTCGGAGTCGCCTGGGGACAGTATCGCCGGCCGCGGCGGCATCGCGTGCAGCATGGCGGCGACCGTGTCGTGCATGGCGGCGTGGTCGGCGGGGCGGATAGTGGGGAACACGGGTTCGTGCGCCAAGGCCGCCGCCAGCGCCGTCTCCAGCGCGATGCCGCGGGCGTGGAGCCAGGCGCGGGCGCTGCGGGTCAGGCCGCCGGGTCCGACGGCGCTGAAGCACGGCGCGATGCCGGCCGTCTCGACGCCGAGCAGGGCGTCCACGGGGCTGGGCGGCAGGATCGCCGTGCTCGGCCGGGCGGCGGCGCAACGCAACGACGCCACGCGGGCGATGGCGGCGGCCTCGGCCAGGCCCGGCACGGCGCAGCGATGCGGCGGCGCGGGCCAGGCGGGGATCGTGGTCAGCAGGTCGAGCTGCGGCCCCGCCACCACGACATCCGCCCGCCCGCGCATGATGGCGGCCAGGCACGCGGCGACATCGCGCGCCGGCTGCCCGGCGTAGTCGAGGCCCAGCATCGCGAGCAGCCCCGCCAGGTCCGTCATCGCGATCGCCACCTGGTGCGCGCCGGGGGCGGCGAGCTGCACCGCCTGCGCCGCCGTGACCACGGCGTCGGCGAACGCCTCGGCGTCGAAGCCCGCGACCGGATCGTGGAACGCCGGCAGGTTGAGCACGAAGCCCGGGGTGTCGTCCGCGGCCCCGCGCCAGACGCCCTCCGATGGGGCGCCCCGGCGCAGCAGCAGCAGCGCGTGCAGGCGGTCCGGCAGGTCGTCCAGATCGACTTCGCGGGCGCGCGCGGCGAGGGGCTTGATCCAGGTCTGCGCCAATCCCGGCAGGCTGATGCGCCCCTGGCCCGGCGCCAGCGCGCACAGCGCGGCGGCGGCGGCATCGTCCCATGAGGCAGGCAGGCGGACCGAACGCGGCACGGCGTCCGGGTCGGCCCCCAGCTCGACCTGCCGCAGACGCACCCCGTGCCAAGTCCGATCGGTTCCCATGGCGGCAGGGTAAACTGCGGCTATGGCCTCGCAAAGCCATATTTTGGGGTTTACGCGGCGGTCGACACACAATGCTGTGGATAGAACCACGTTTATGGCCAGTGGTGGACCCGACGCCCGGCTCTGCCTATGATCCTGCCCATGAGCATCCTGCAGCGCCTGTTCACCTACTTCCACGGCCGCCCGGTCGGCCGCGACGCCGTCGGCAACCGCTACTACCAGGAGAAAGCCCCTCGCGCCCCCGGCCTGCGGCAACGGCGCTGGGTGATGTACCCCGGCGTCATCGAGGCCAGCACCATCCCGCCGGAATGGCACGCATGGCTGCACTACACCACCGACGCGCCGATCCCGGAGAAGGTGCGCAAGGCGTGGCAGAAGCCGCACGAGCCCAACCTCACCGGCACCGTCGCCGGCTACCGCCCGCCCGGCAGCGACTACCGCGGCGGCAACCGGCCGACCAGCACCGGCGACTACGAAGCCTGGACGCCGGGCAGCTGACATGGCGCGCAGCGTGTCAGAAGTCGCCGCGGGGGCGGCCGTGCTGATCGTCGCCTTGGGTTTCCTGGGGTTCGCCGTCGTCAACACGGGGCGCGCCAGCGTCGGCGGCTACACCCTGCACGCCGAGTTCGACAACGTCGGCGGCGTCAGCTCCGGGGCGGACGTGCGCATCGCCGGGCTTAAGGTCGGCTCGGTCAGCGCGCTGTCGATCGATCCCAAGACGTTCCAGGCCGTCGTCAGCTTCACCGTGCAGAGCGACATCAAGCTGTCGGACGACAGCAGCGCCGCAATCGCCACCGGCGGCCTGCTGGGCAGCCCGTTCCTGTCGCTGTCGCCCGGCGGCGACCCGAAGCAGCTCGGCAATGGCGACACCATGAAGATCACCCAGTCGGCGGTGAACTTCGAGGACCTGCTGGGCAAGTTCATCTTCAATGTCGGCAACCTGGCCGACGCCTCGCAGAAGCAGCTCGAGCGGAGCAAGGCGGCGACGCCGTGACCACCTGGCCGCAGAGCGACGGCAGCCCCGTGTCGTGCCGCGAGAAGCTGCGTACGCTGGCCGACAACCAGGCCGAACTCGCCCAGGTCATGCAGGACGCGTTCGAGGACGCCGTGCTGATGGGCGTGGAC
>CAXSFF010000741.1:0-2821 GCA_964236035.1 uncultured Acetobacteraceae bacterium | reverse complement strand
TGGCCGGATATGTGGATCGAACAGCCGCATGGTGGCATCGAGATGTGCCAGGTTCGCGCGCTGCTGCACAAGCTGTTGCTCAAGTTGACGCAGCATTCCCGCCAGTTCTGCTCTCTTATGCCGTAGTACACCGATGACATGCAGCTCAGCCATTGCCATCCCTTCATGCATTATCCAAGATCAGGATAGTAAAACGACCAGGATACCGCAGCAATATCTTCGTAGTGGCGGCTGCTACATAATGCCGCTGTTGCTTGGTTCCTGCTTCGTCAAGGCTGGATGTTGGCGAGGCAGGCGTGCTAGGCGGCTTGAACCGTGACCGTCCTGACCGTCATCGATCAGGACGTGAATCATTGTATCAAACCAAGGCTGGACCCCAACCAGCCTGATCACGGTCAGGCCGATGGGGGTTTAGAAATCGGCGCCGAAGGGCAGGTTCGTCAAGAGATCGCCTATCCCGCTGCTGTTCGTGGGATTGTATTTCTTGATAAGCGCGTCGTAGGCGAGGTAGGCCAGCTTCGACACCTCCTGTGCCCCTCCGAACGTGCCCGGCAGCGGAACACGCAGCACGTTCGGGATGAGGTACCCCAGCAGCATCTGCTGCAGTTGCCGGATGCGCGGGTCAGAGGGGTTGCTCGTGCTGATGTTGTCCAGCTCGGCTTGGCCGTCTGCGGTTGAATAGTCGTAGAACTCGGTTTCGAGCGTGTCGTCGTTGGCGATCTGCGCCGTGTTGCCATGCCAGTGCGCGTAGATGCCAAACTTCAGCTCCTGCGTGCGCATGGCGACGAGGTGCCTGGGTGAGTTGTTGAAGTTGTAGTAGGGCACCCCTGTGTCGTCGGTCGCGAGCAGCACGTAGTCCCGGCCCGCCGCCTGCGACGATTGCAGCATCGGCAGCAGGTCGTGCCGCTCGGCGTAGATCCAGCCGAGCGTGCCCCTCAGCCAGTCGCGGCTGCCGCGGTGGCCAAGGCTGACCAGCAGCGGCAGGATGTCCACCGAGGAGGTGAGCCCCTGGCGCGGCGTGTCGATGTCAGCCGTGAAGCGCCCTGACGGATCCACGACAATGAGCGGCACGTGGTAAGCCTCGTCATAAAGAGTGCCGACTTTGCCGGAGGCGAAGCCGTGCGCGCCCGCGAACTCACCGTGATCCGACATGAAGACGATCACGGTGTTGTTCTGGACCGAAGCTGGCAACTGGGTGAACTGCGCCAGCACCGTGCCGATGGCGCTGTCCGTGACCTGCATGCTCTGGGTGTAGGAGTCGAGGCTGCGCTGCCAGTAGCTATACGGCGCCACGCCGACGCCGAGTGGAGGTCCGAACTTGCTCGCGAGCGGGGCATACGGAGCGGGTGGGTAGGGGGCAATGGTAAAGCCCTGCTGCGCAGGGTCGTCCGACACGCCGCCCCAGACCCCCTCTTGGAACAGGCGGGCATAGGTCTGTGTGGACGGCTTGGTCTTGGCGAGGGTGTCTGCCGACTCCCAGTTGGGCGGGACGGCCGGGTAGCCGAGCGGGGTCGGGCTCTTGAGCTGGTCCTCGTCCCAGGTCACCAGCGGCGGCTTGTCGGCCTGCTGGTTGTATGAGTAGTAGGTGAACGGCCCGTGGCTCCCCTGTGGCGGGAACAGGTTGTTGTAGGTCTGGAACTCGGTACCCGCCCAGTAGAACTCCTTGTCGTGCGGGTTGATGAAGGAGACTTCCAGGCACCAGGGCTGGCTGCTGCTCCCGTGATCCTGCAGCCACTTGGCTCCCTGCGCTGCGATGAACGCATCGTTGTGGTAGCCGTTGGTTTCGTCGCCGTAGGTGCCCTGCAGGTTGGCGCCCGTGGGATCGTAGTAGGTTAGGCCCTCAAATCCGTAAGCCTCTAACCGGGACGTGCTCGCGGGCGGGATCGAGACGTGCCACTTACCGATGTAGGGGGTCTGGTAGCCGACGCGACGCAGAAGTTTGCCATAGGTCGGAAAGGCCGGGTTCAGCCAGGGCTGCGCCGACACCTTCGAGTAAGGCGCGGCGAGGATCGTGTTGACCAGCCAGCTCTGCTGTGAATAGAGGCCCGTGAAGATGGTGCCGCGCGCGGGCGTGCAAGCGCTTGCGGCCGTGTAATGGCCTGCGAACTTCACCCCGTTCTGCCAGAGCTGGTAAAGGTTTGGCATGAACTGCTGCAGGAACTGGCCGGCGCTGTCGATGCCGGACGGGAACACGGTGGGGAAACGCAACTGGTCCACCTTGATGACCAGGATGTTCGGCTGTGCGCCTTGGGCAAGGCCGTTGGCCTGCAGGTCCCGCGCCCTGGCACGGCCGCCATCAAACACTCCAGGGCCAAACGAGAAGCTTGCCGCTGAAGCCGCGGCCGCTCCTTTTACGAAAGAACGACGATCCACCATGCACTCCTGTTTTCCAAAAAAATGGCGTCAAGCGGGGAAGTCTCGGCTGCGTGTTCCACGTTGGGTGTTGCGCGCCTGACTTTCCTCGCGTCTCGGCGGTTGCTTTAGAAAGGCAGGGCCCAACCACTCACAGCGGCACTTTTTAGACCTATTTCAATTTTGATGTGACGGCAGCCTTGTCGAGGGCGCGGCCGGGTCTCGCCGGCTATGGAGGCGTCGTCCGAAGGCAGGCGCGCAGGATCAGGCGGAAAGGCTCTTGCGGCCGGCCCGGCGCTTTACGGGGAAAGCTCGGCATGTGACGCTGCGGGCATTCCCAAGGACGGCCACGGATCGGGGGCACGAGATGGCAAGTCTATCGACTGGGCCGGAGGCATTCGCGCTGCTCGAAACGATTGACGCGGTGCGATCTCATCCACGCTTCCGCGACGCCATTCAGCGCCTGCTG
>CAXSFF010000740.1:0-2825 GCA_964236035.1 uncultured Acetobacteraceae bacterium | reverse complement strand
GAGCACGCCGTCCTGCGACGCCGCGCGCCCGTCGCGCCCGCCGGTGGCGGTGGCCATGGTGGAGTAGATCGCTTCGACGCTCATCCTGCTTCTCCCTGTAGTCTGTGACCGTGAGTCCCGCTGCCACATCGCCAGGCCCGCGGCAGCGCCATTGCGGGCAAACGCCCCCCCGCTGGGCCTGCGCGGCCGCTACATTCCCAGCGCGCGGCGGTAGACGTCCAGCAGCGTCTCCTGCTCTTCGACCTCGGCCGGCTCCTGCTTCCGCTGGCGGATGATCTGCCGGATGATCTTGACGTCGAAGCCGGCGGACTTGGCCTCGGAGAAGATGTCCTTGATGTCGCTGGACAGGGCCTTCTTCTCCTCCTCCAGCCGCTCCACCCGCTCGATAATGGAGCGCAGCCGGTCCGCCGCGATGCCGCCCACCGCAGGCGCGGTGCCCTTCAGTTCCTCGTCGAGGCCGGCCTCATCCGCCATGTCCGTGTCCAGCGCCATCTTCGCACCCCTTGCCCTTGAATCTGCGGGATATAGCGCGGCCGTGGGCGGGTCAACGGCGTGAGGCCAGGCCTGCCGACTGTTGAAAGCCCATATCTTGAGTAACGAACTCCAGAGGCCCGCCTTTGGTGGATGGAGCAGAGCGTCAACCTTTCCAGCTCCCCGTTTCACCGCATTGTCAGCAGGCGGAGTAGAGCAACCTGAGCCACCACACAAATTCCGCTGGCTTTTGTCATTGTTGCTCGTTTAGGTTGTAACGGCTGCCGATACTAGCTTGAGAGCATGTCTGAATTCTCCTCTGCAACCAGAAAGAATTGGCCGTGAAGAAGATCATCGTGTGCCTTGAGACCCTGAAGCCGTCCTCGCTCCTGCCAGTCATGTGGTAGGATGAGTGGGCAGCCCGTCAGGCTGCCCGCTCCGCTGCCGTTCCGGGCCTGGCTGAACCGAAGCTGGATCGATCTGGCGCAGCCGACCGGGCCGGACTGCATAATCCCCTGGGGCATCGAGCTTGCCTGGCAGAGTTTCGCCAGTGATGAAGCTCTGCCCCGGTTCAACAGCCTGGTGCCGACCGGCCGCCGTGCCAAGATCGCGCTCGTCGCTCGCGCCTCCGACGTCACCGTCGCGCAAGTCACGCCGGACGAGGTCCCGGCCCATGAGCGCAGCGAGCGCTGGGCTGTGCTATGTGAAGCGGTCGCACGCCATGAGACGTTGCCCCTGCCCGTCCGTGAGCGGCTCGTATGGCTGCTGCACCGGTTGTGCTTCCACAAGCTGATCGGCAGCATGGCAGACCACGCGGCGCCAACCGGTGACGTCGACGTATGGGCCGCGCTTCTGGTCACGAACACCCTCGCCGCCGCAAGCCTCGCCCTGGAACGCGGTAACCACATCTTCGCCCGACTGTTCGAGGCATTGCTGCCATCGCTTTCCAGGGGCTCGATGGCCGCTGCCACCGCGAGCTACCACCTGGTGCTCGAACACGCGAAGTTCCGCCCCGATGCTGTCCTCGCAGCCGGTGCGATACGGACTCACCACGGGCTGGTCGAGCGCGCCGCCGCCCGCCTGCCGAGCTTTGAGGCTGGCCAGCTCTGGAGCCGCTTCCATCGCGTCCGTGCCTTCCTGCCGATGTTAAACGGCGACCTGCGCGGCATGGTTGACGACATGGACCGTGCCGAGTTGCTCGCCCGCAGCCTCGCTCCGGCCAACGAAGCCGAGCGCCACGTCGCCGCCGAGATCCTCTGGCCGGTGCTGGAAAGCCGGGTGCGTGAGGCGCAGGTGCTCGGCGACCCTACCCTGGTCGAGCAACGCGCCCGCCAGTTGGTCGCAGCCGCCCCGCTGGAGGCGCGTGCCTGGCTGCATCTGGGCGAGGCGCTGACCGCTCTGGAACGCTACGACGACGCGACCCACGTCTACCGGGAGGCCCACCGCCTCGGCCCGCCAGCCAGCGAGATCGCGCTGTTCAACCTCGGCCAGTGCCACGAAATGCTCGACGAGGCTGAGCCGGCGATGGACGCGTATGCGGAGCTGTTGCAGCTCGATCCCTACTCCATCTCGGCCGCCGAGCGCATCGCCGCGATAGCCGCGGGACACGGCCGCTACCAGGGCTGGGCGCAGGTCCTGCTTGCCTCGCTCGAAGGGCTGCGCACGACCGCGCACGCCACGTAGGCCTGCCCGTGCCGGTCAGGAAGAAGCCGATGGCTTGGCGGCTTCCGGGACTCCCCTGGATGACGACAGCCGCCTAGTCTGGGTGGCCAGCCCGCACCTGCAGGCAGGCCGCAGCAGCGGAGACCCAGGATGCAGCCCGTTTCACTCGCCCCGACGATGACCGTCTCCGGCCAGGTCGCGCCCGAGGACTTCGCCGCCCTCGCCGCGCGCGGCGTGCGCATGGTGATCAGCAACCGACCGGACAACGAGGACCCTGGCCAGCTCCCCGCCGCAGAGGCCGCACGGCTCGCCGCAGAGCACGGCATGGCGTTCCGCCATGTGCCGATCAGCCTGCCCGCCCTGGCGCCCGCGGACATCGCCCGTTTCGCCGACGCCATGGCCGCCGCGGGCGGCCCGGTGCACGCCTACTGCCGCAGCGGGATGCGATCCTCCCTGGTCTGGGCAATCGACTCCGCCGGCTCGGGCAGGATGGCGCCCGAGGCGCTGCTCGCCCGCGGGCGCGAGATCGGCGTGGACTTCGCACCGGCCCTGGCCTGGGTCGAGCGGAACGCCGGCTGACGGCCAAGCAAGGCTGGGCTCTGCCCAGACCCGCCAGGGGCGAGCCGCCCCTGGACCAGCTTCACTTAAGTATTGGATTCCAAAGGCCTGCCTTTGGCGGAGTTTGAGGCAGA
>CAXSFF010000739.1:0-2827 GCA_964236035.1 uncultured Acetobacteraceae bacterium | reverse complement strand
CCGGCGACGTGCTGGCCCGCATCCCGCGCGAGGGCAGCAAGACGCGCGACATCACGGGCGGCCTGCCGCGGGTGGCCGAGCTGTTCGAGGCGCGGCGGCCGAAGGACCACGCCGTGATCGCGGAGACCGATGGCCGGGTCGAGTTCGGCAAGGACTACAAGGCCAAGCGCCGCATCATCGTGAAGAACGACGAGACCGGCGAGGAGACCGAGTACCTGATCACCAAGGGCAAGCACGTCTCCGTGCAGGAGGGCGACTTCGTCCGCCGGGGCGACCCGTTGGTGGACGGCCCGCGGGTGCCGCACGACATCCTCAAGGTGCTGGGGGTGGAGGCGCTGTCCGACTACCTGGTCAACGAGATCCAGGACGTGTACCGGCTGCAGGGCGTGAAGATCAACGACAAGCACATCGAGGTGATCGTCCGCCAGATGCTGCAGAAGGTCGAGATCGTCGAGCCCGGCGACACGACGTTCCTGACCGGCGAGCAGGTGGACCGCACGGAGTTCGACCACGAGAACGGCAAGCTGCTGAAGGACGACCGTCCGGCGACGGCGATGCCGGTGCTGCAAGGCATCACCAAGGCGTCGCTGCAGACCCACAGCTTCATCAGCGCGGCCTCGTTCCAGGAGACCACGCGGGTGCTGACGGAGGCGGCGACGGCGGGCAAGGTGGACACGCTGAACGGCCTGAAGGAGAACGTGATCGTGGGGCGGCTGATCCCTGCGGGCACGGGGTCCGTGATGATGAAGCTGCGCCAGGTGGCGGCGCGGCGGGACCAGGCGCGCAGCGTGGCCGAGCAGCCGGTGCCGCAGATCGCCGGGCGGCAAGCGGCGGAGTAGCTCAAGACGAAACCGGCTTCTCCTTCCTTTGCGGGGGAAGACTGGGAGGAGGGGGTGCCGCGCGACCGATGGTCGTCAGCGGCACCTTCTGTTTCTGGGATTGATGCCGGCGGTCCTGGATTGACACGGCTCGCAACGCCGGTTGAGCTGACAGGTCAGTGTCTCGCGCCGTCGGCGTCACGCATGGCAGCCAAGTCAATTGATGCTTGTTGGTAATTTATAATGGTTAAAAGCGTCATAGGCATGAGGGAGAAAATGCACTAGTGCAGTAGCCGTTCGTCAAACTGACTGAGGAACCGAGTGGATGAGCGGATCGCTGCCCACAAAGATCCTCGGCTTCAACGGGCTTCGCGGCCTCTCTGTCATATTGGTGTTCCTCGCGCATAAGTGCGGCTTAGGCTTCCATTCTGCGGAGATCGGGGTATGGGCCTTCTTTACGATAAGCGGCTTTTTGATCATAGGCGAGCTTCATCAGCAACGTATCAAGATCGAGGGCGCGCTCAGCAGGATAAAGACTGAACTTCTGACATTCTTCATTAAGCGTGCGATCAGGATATTTCCTGCCTACTACGCCCTTCTCGTCATATTGTTCTTGCTTCGGGGCTACTTCGCACATCTGGGTCCTGATCTCGGGTTCCGTTACCATTTTCTTTATCTCTCGGATTACTGGGATGCTGCCGTTGTTCCACATGGCAATGGTGCGGCATTTGGCATCCTGTGGACCCTCTCCGTTGAGCAGCAGTTTTATGTTGTCGCAGCTTTCTTATTCATCCTCGCGCCCAGCAACAGACATTGGCTGATCTGCTTGATTTTTCCGATGGCGGCAGCCCTTGTCCATTTTGGGATGTATTGGGGCGCTGTGGACGCAAACGCGATATACACGATGTCACCGTGGAACTTCGCGATCATAGCGATAGGCGGCCTTATCAGGATAAGGTCGCCGCGGCCCGATTTCGCGTCGAGCCTCTCTGGCCTCTCGCGGCTGCTGGGTCTGATGACATGCTTGATGGTCATTGCAGCGAGCGGTACGCTCTACACCCTCGGGTATGTGTATGAGGCGATGATCGACATCAGTCTCACGCTGCTGATTGCCGGGGTGGTGACCTGGGTCCGGGTCAATCAGGCCAGCGCGGTGGTCCGTGCGCTGGAATGGCGTCCGCTGGAGTATCTGGGCGTCATCAGCTACGGATTCTACCTCATCCACAACTTCATCCCAAATCCACTGGGCAGGGCGTTGTCGCTGTATGCCGGCTATACTGTCCCAGACTTCGTGAAGACCAGTCTGGGAGCGGCGATCGGTTTTTCCATCGCGGTCGCGATCGCCCATGTGTCGTGGACATATTTCGAGAGACCGATCCTTGGCCTCAAAGGCCGTCTTGTCAGGGCCGTCGTGGCAAGCCAGGGCGGTTTGGTCACCGTTGCCGCCAAGCGATCCAACTGACGCTAGCGCCACGTCACCGAGGCCGCCGGGTTTGTGGCAAGGGATCGCTTGACTTGCGTTGGGCTCAATCGTAAGTCTCCCGCCCTTGGCTGACCCCTCCTCACGGCGGGGTTGCCGGCAAGTTTGACGGCACCCGAGCGTGCGGCGCCCCGGACCTTTCTAGGATCGGATCAGCCCGGATGCAGACTGAACCTCGCGCGGATGGGCTTGTCCCATGCCGTGCGGACTATCGTTTAGACCAAGGGCACCCGCCCGGACCACCGAACGCTGACGAGGAACAGAGGGTTCATGCCGACCATCAACCAGTTGATCGCCAACGGCCGCGAGCCGGCGCCGAAGCGGAACAAGGTGCCGGCGCTGCAGTCATGCCCGCAGAAGCGTGGCGTCTGCACCCGCGTCTACACGACCACGCCGAAGAAGCCGAACTCCGCCCTGCGCAAGGTCGCCAAGGTGCGGCTGACCAACGGCTTCGAGGTCGTCTGCTACATCCCTGGCGAGGGCCACAACCTGCAGGAGCACAGCGTCGTGCTGATCCGCGGCGGGCGCG
>CAXSFF010000738.1:0-2831 GCA_964236035.1 uncultured Acetobacteraceae bacterium | reverse complement strand
TGGCGCCCTTGCCGCCCAGCAGGTTGCGCATGTCCGCACGACCCTCGTTGTGCCCGGCGCCGAAGCTATACACCCACTGCGTCATGTGTCTCTAACCCTCGATACGGGAGAAGTCGGCTACCCGGTCCATCGTGACCCTCACGGCGTGTAGCAGGTTTAGCCGGTTGTGGCGAAGCTTTGGATTTGTGTCATTAACCGTGACTCGATCAAAAAACGCGTCCAGAGGCCCGCGCAGCGCCGCCATGGCCGACATTGCGTCAGCAAAACGCTCGCCGGCAAGGGCGGCGTCGATCACGGCGGCGGCCGCGTCCAGCGCATCGGCTAGCGCGGCCTCCTCCGGCATGGCGAACTGCGCCGGGTCGACGACGCCGTCATGCGGGCCATCCCTGGCGTCCTCGATGCGCAGGATGTTGGCGCTGCGCCTGTAGGCGACCAGCAGGTCGGCCCCAGCGGAGCTGTCCAGCAGGCCGCCGATCTGCTCGACCAGACGCAGCAGCCGCACCAGGTCGTCGTCGACGCGCACCGCCAGCACGGCCGCCAGCACATCGTGGCGGGCACCCTCCGCCCGCAGCTGCACCCGCAGCCGTTCGGCGATGAACGCCATGATCTCGCCGTGCGGCGCCGTCAGCAGCAGGCCGTGCCCCGCCTGCTCGATCAACGCGGCCAGACCGAGGCGCAAGCCACCCTCGCGCACCAGGCGGATGACGCCGAGCGCGGCGCGGCGCAGCGCGAACGGGTCGCCGGATCCCGTCGGCCGCTCGCCGATGCCGAAGAAGGCGGTCAGCAGGTCGAGCTTCTCCGCGAGCGCCACGGCGACCGTGACGGGCGCGGTCGGCACGGCGTCGCCGGGTCCGCGGGGGGCGTAGTGGTCGCGCACGGCGTCGGCCACCGCGGGGTCCTCGCCGTCGTGCAGGGCGTAGTAACGGCCCATGACGCCTTGCAGCTCGGGGAATTCGCCGACCATGCCCGTGGTGAGGTCCGCCTTCGCCAGCCACGCGGCGCGGGCCGCCAACGACGGGTCGGCGCCGACCCGGGGCGCAATCGTCTGCGCCAGCAGCATGATGCGATGCACCCGGGCGCCCTGGGTGCCGAGCTTGGCGTGGAAGGTGACGCCGTCCAGCGCCGCCACCCGGTCGCCGAGCCTGGTCTGCCGGTCCAGGTCCCAGAAGTAGCGCGCGTCGGCGAACCGCGCCCGCAACACGCGCTCGTTGCCGCCGACGATGGTGGCGCCGCCGTCCGGGGCCGCGATGTTGGCGGCGAAGGCGAACACGGGCGCGGCGGTCCCGTCCATGTGCCGGAGGGCGAAGTAGCGTTGGTTGACCCGCATCGAGACCTGCATCACCTCGGCCGGCAGGTCCATGAACTCTGCGCCGATGCGGCCCAGCAGCGGCACCGGCCATTCCACCAAGCCGGCCACCTCGTCGAGCAGCGCGGGGTCGGCGGCGATGGCGAGGCCGTGCTGTGCCGCCAGCGCCGCGATGCCGTCCGCGACCAGCCGCCGCCGGTCGTCCGCCGCCGCCACGACCCGGCGAGCGTGCAACCCGTCCCGCCACTCCGCCAACGAGGCGACCGCGAACGGCTCGGCATCGTGGAAGCGGTGCCCCTCGGTCAGGTTGCTGGAAGCCAGGCCGTGGCCGTCATCGGCGCCGTCGCGCAGGTCGAACGGCACGGTGGCGCCGTCCAGGATGCACAGGATGCGACGCAACGGGCGCACCCAGGTGAAATTGCTGCCGGAACCGCCCCACCGCATCGACTTCGGCCATGGGAAGCGGCGCAGCAGGCCTGGCAGGATGGCGGCAACCAAGGCGGCAGCAGCCAGTGGCGGTGCAGATTTGCGCAGCACCCAGTAGCCGTCCTCCTGCACCAGGTCGTCGCGGGTGGCGGCGTGCTTGCGCAGGAACCCGGCCAGCGCCTGCTCCGGCGCGCTGCTGCGCGGGCCGCGCTCGACGGTGGCGCTGGCCGGCACATCGGCCGCGAGAGTGGCGGCCAGCGCGATGCGGCGGGGGCCGAAGAAGGTCTGCACGCCAGCGGGGGCGAGCGGGGCCAGCGCCTCCGTCAGCAGGCGCGCGAGGTCGTCGGCGGCGCGCGCCTGCATGCGGGCGGGGATCTCCTCGCTGAAGAGTTCGAGCAGCAAATCCGGCATCGTCAGGCTTTCAGGGCGGGTTCGATGTCGGTCTGGCTAAAATCGTTGCCCTTGAACAGCAACGGCTCACCGGTCGCCTTCGCCAGCGCGTAGGCGAGGCAATCGCCGAAGTTCAGTTTGGCGGGATGGCGGCCACGGCCGAAATCGCTCCATGCCTGCCGGGCCAGCCTGGCGTGCTCCGCGGTGATGGGCTCGATTTGGATGGCGAGTTTCTGGACGATGGTGTCGAAGCGTGGGCGAGCCGCCGGAGCCAGCCTGCGATCCACCGCCATCGCTGCCTCGAACCAGTTGGCAGCTGACATCCGCATGGACGGCGACATTGCCATCGCCTTGGCGAAAACCTCTGAGTCCGGTTCGTTAAACATCACTGACAGCAATGCGGAGGCATCGACGATCAAATCGGCACGATCGGAAATCCGTTCTCGTCGTAAAAGAAGTCGGTGTCGGTGCTGGCGGCCTCAGGCCCTACCAAAAGTCGGATCTCAGCGCCCAAGGCCAGCACTTCGGCGACCAGGCGTTCCTTGTCCCGCGCCTTGCGTTCAGCCTCCAGACGCTGCCGCAGCGCTTCCAGCACGGCAGCGGTCAGACTTTCCCCGGTCAGCTCCGCCAGCTCGGAGGCCATCCGGTAAGCCTCGTCGCTCTTGATGTTCAGTTGCATCCCCATGTTGGCTAGACTACGTGGGTAAGG
>CAXSFF010000737.1:0-2832 GCA_964236035.1 uncultured Acetobacteraceae bacterium | reverse complement strand
ACCCGCGGGTCGCTGTCGCGGCGGCGCCCCTCGGGAGCGGAAGTCTGCCGCCCGGACATGCTGCCCGGCTTCGGCCGTTCCCCGCGCGCAAGGGCGGCCAGCAACGCCTCGGTCGCCGGTCCGTCCAAGTCTTCGTAGTAGTCGTCATCGACTTGCAATATCGGTGCGTTGACGCAGGCACCAAGGCATTCGACCTTACTCAGCGTGAACATTCCATCGGCGCTGGTCTCGCTCCAGCCCTTGATCCCCGTCACCTTGCGACAGGATTGCTCCACCACGTCGCTGCCCCGCAACCAGCATGGCGTGGTGACGCAAACCTGCAGGTGATAGCGGCCAACCGGGGTAGTGTTGAACATCAGGTAGAAGGTCGCGACCTCGTACACCCGGATCGGCGCCATCTGCAGGCGCGCGGCCACGGCATCCATCGCGACCCGAGGCACCCAAGTGCTGCCAGTCTGGCGGCCCATCTGCTTCTGGACGCAGTAAAGGGCAGCGATCACTGCACTGGCCTGCCGGCCCGCCGGATACTTCGCCACCGCCACAGCGATCTCGCGCTCGCTCTGCTCGTCGAACGCGAAATGGCTGGGCTGCGCGATCTGCGGGTTCTCGCCGGTGGAGCCATCGCCGATATTCTCCGCCATCAGCGGTCCACCTCGCCGAACACGATGTCGATCGAGCCGATCACGGCAACGGCGTCGGCCAGCATGTGGCGCTTGGCCATCACCTGCATCGCCTGCAGATGGCTGAACCCCGTCGGACGGATCTTGCAGCGGTACGGCCGGTTGCTGCCGTCCGCCACCAGGTACACGCCGAACTCGCCCTTCGGGCTTTCGACCGTCGTGTAGGTCGACCCGGCGGGCACGTGGTACCCTTCCGTGTAAAGCTTGAAGTGATGGATCAGCGCCTCCATCGACCGCTTCATCTCCTCGCGCTTCGGCGGCGTGAACTTGCGGTCCTGCACCTTCACCGGACCCGGCTTCATCTTGGCCAGGCACTGCTGGATGATCTTCACCGACTCCCGCATCTCGACCACCCGTATCAGGTAGCGGTCATAGCAGTCGCCGTTGCGCGACACGGGGACGGTGAAGTCGACCTCGTGGTACTTGTCGTACGGCTGCGAGCGGCGCAGGTCCCACGGCACGCCGGAGGCGCGCAGGTTCGGGCCGCTGAAGCCCCAGGCCAACGCCATCTCCGCCGTCATCACACCGATGTCAACCGTCCGCTGCCGCCAGATGCGGTTGGTGGTCAGCAACGTCTCCAGGTCGTCGATGAACTTGGGGAACCGATGCGTCCAGGCTTCGATGCGCTCCTCCAGGCCGGCCGGCAGGTCCTTGCCGACGCCGCCGGGTCGGAAGTAGTTGGCGTGCAGACGGGCGCCGGACGCAGCCTCGTAGAACTCCATCATGATCTCGCGCTCCTCGTACCCCCACAGCGTGGGCGTGAGCGCGCCGACATCGAGCGCATAGCTGGTGACGTTGAGGATGTGGTTCAGGATGCGGGTGATCTCGGCGAACATGGTTCGTATCCACTGCGCCCGCTCCGGCGCCTGGATGCCGAGCAGCTTCTCCACGCCAAGCGCGAAAGCATGCTCCATGCACATCGGCGACACGTAATCGAGCCGGTCGAAGTACGGCACCGCCTGCATGTAGGTCTTGTATTCGATCAGCTTTTCGGTGCCGCGGTGCAGCAGCCCGATGTGCGGATCGACCCGCTCCACCACCTCGCCATCCATTTCGAGGATAAGGCGGAGGACACCATGCGCCGCCGGGTGCTGCGGGCCGAAATTGATCGAATGGCTGTCGATCTCGACAATCTTGCGGGCACCGTCCGGCAACAGGGATTCGGGGACGTCCCGCGCCTCGTCCGCCGGCAGCTCGGTCAGGTCGACGGCGTTCCCGCTCATTGCGGCGTCGCCTTATGACTTGCGTCACGCATCTTTTCAGCCTTTTCGTCGCCGGGCAGGGTCACCATGCCCTCCCAGGGCGACACGAAATCGAAGTTGCGGAAATCCTGCGTCAGGCTGACAGGCACGTTGACCACGCGCTTCTGCTCCTCGTCGTAACGCACCTCGACGAAGCCGCTCAGCGGGAAGTCCTTGCGCAAAGGATGCCCCTCGAAACCGTAATCCGTCAGGATGCGGCGCAGGTCGGGCTGCCCGCTGAATAGTATCCCCATCAGGTCCCAGGCCTCGCGCTCCCACCAGGTAGCCGACGGCCAGATCGCGTGCACCGAGGGCACGGGCATCGTCTCGTCGGTGGTGGTGACGACGCGGACGCGATGGTTCAACGACACGGACAGCAGGTTGTAGACCACGTCGAACCGCTGCGCCCGCTCCGGCCAATCCACGCCGCAGATGTCCATCGCCTGCTCGCACGAGAAGCGTGCGTCGTTGCACAGCGTCTGCATCACGGCGAACAGTTGCCCCCGCTCCGCCTGTGCCACCACCTCACCGGCCACCACGCTGGCGCCGATGATGCCTGGGATCGTGGCAATCTCCTGGGCCAGCAATGCCTGGGGAGCTGCCGCCGGGTTCGCCAGGTCAGCCACGCAGGATGGTCCCCGTGCGACGGATCTTCTTCTGCAACTGCATGATGCCGTACACCAGCGCCTCGGCGGTCGGCGGGCATCCCGGCACATAGACGTCGACGGGGACGATATGGTCGCAGCCACGCACCACAGAATACGAGTAGTGGTAGTAGCCGCCGCCGTTGGCGCAGCTGCCCATGCTGATGACCCAGCGCGGCTCGGACATCTGGTCGTAGACCTTGCGCAGCGCCGGAGCCATCTTGTTGGTCAGCGTGCCGGAGACGATCATCACGTCGCTCTGCCGCG
>CAXSFF010000736.1:0-2838 GCA_964236035.1 uncultured Acetobacteraceae bacterium | reverse complement strand
GGGCTGTACATCGGCGGCGCGGTCGGCGCGAACTTCATGCAGCGCGAGTTCAACCGCGATGTCCGGGTCGGCAACATCCGCGCCCCGGTCAGCGGCAGCGCCTCGTTCGCGGCCGGGGCCGCGGGAGTGGCCAGCGTCGGCTACGGGTTCGGCAACGGCCTGCGGCTGGAGGTCGAAGGCAACGTCCGCCACGGCAGCGTGCGGCAGATCGGCGGCTTCGCCAACGGGCCGGCATCCTCCAGCGGCGACCAGTTCGGCTATGGCGCCATGGCCAACGCGCTGTTCGACCTGGATGTCGGCGCGAACTGGATCTATCCGTATTTCGGCCTCGGCGCCGGCATCCTCGACAGCCACCTCTACAACGTGTCCTCGTACCAGCCGAGCACCAACCTGCGCCTGAGCTCCAACGCCTGGTCGTTGAACGCGGCCTACCAAGGCATCTTCGGCCTGTCGTTCCCGCTGGCTGCCGTGCGCGGCCTGTCGCTCACCACCGAGTACCGCTTCCTCGGCCTGGTCGACGGACCCTCGTTCGGCTTCGGCGACAACGTCGCGCCCCATGGCGGCTTCGGCAAGCTCGAGGCCAAGACCGACTACAACCATTCCCTCCTGCTCGGCGTGCGCTACGCGTTCGACGTGGCGCCGCCGGCCACCCCGGCGGTGGCGCCGGCCCCCGTGGCGCAGCCGGCGCGCACCTACCTGGTGTTCTTCGACTGGGACCGCGTCGACCTGAGCGACCGTGCCCGCCAGATCATCGCCGACGCCGCCACGGCCTCGACGAGGGTGCAGACCACCCGCATCGAGGTGCAGGGCAACGCCGATCGTTCTGGCGCCCCCGCCTACAACCAGCGCTTGTCGCTGCGCCGGGCCGAGGTGGTGGCGGCCGAACTGGTGCGCCGCGGCGTGCCGCAATCCGAGATCAACGTCGTGGGGTTCGGCGACACCAGGCCGCTGGTGCCGACCGCCGCCGGCGTGCGCGAGCCGCAGAACCGCCGGGTCGAGATCATCCTGCGGTAAGCAGCGACGCAAATCGTGAGTTTTGCGAATTTATCACGTTTGCTTGAGCGCCCATGATCCTATAAAGGCGAGGCTTCGTCGAAGGTGACAGCAATGACCCCGCCCGATGTGCCGCGCTCCGCCGAAATCCTGTCGTTCGGCGATCGCCACCGCCTGACCACGGCCGACCGCATCGAGGCGCTGCAGTGGGAGGCCACCAAGGCGCCGCAGCATGGCGCCAGGCTGGCGTTCCATCGCTGGTCCAGCGCGAACGCCCACGAGGGCGGCGACTACATCAGCATCTACCGCGGCGACGACCGCTGGGCCGCCTGGGGAGCCACCCGGCGCGGCCGCTCCATCAGCGTGTGGCGCTGCGCGACAGGGGCCGACCTCGGGCATTTCCCGACCATGCGCGAGGCCTTGGCCGCCGTAAGGAGCGAAACCCCGCTGCGTTAGCCGCTTCAGGGTGGGAGTGGGACAGGGTCCGGCGCGCCACCTTGCACCGCCCCATCCCCAGGCATGGCACCCTGCACCTGGCTCTGGCGCGGCGTCAGGTCGGGCTTCCAGTCGCGGAAGAACGCATGGCCGATCTCCGCGGCCAGCAGGATGAGGTCGCGCTGCACGGCGTCGAGGAAGTCGTGCAGCCCGTCGGCGATCACCTGCTCGACGGGGTTGCTGGACAGCGCCGCGCGCATCTCCTCGATCCGCTCCAACGGCGCCACGGTGCCACGCAGGCTGTAGCGGCTGCGCAACTGCATCAGGTGCCACTCGGTCTGGCTGACGCACAGGGCGACGCTGCGCGGGAACGAACGGTCCGACAGCAGGAACGCCACCACGTCGACCGGCTCGAACCCGGCCGGGGCGACCCGGCGGAACGCATGGTAGCCCGCCGCCGCGCGCAGCACGCCGCTCCATTGCGTCTGCTCGTTGAGCCGCTTGTCCTCGCCGGAATGCGCTTGCAACAGGTGGTACTTGATGTCGAGCAGCCGGGTGGTCTGGTCCGCGCGCTCGATCAGCCGGCCGAGTTGGTAGAAGTTCCAGCCCTGGTCGCGGAAGAAGGTGCCCTCGGTGATGCCGGTGTGGGCCTGCACGCCCTCCTTCAGCCGGGTGCACAGCCGCACCAGATGGTCGCCTTGCAGCTCCTCCGGCCGGATCGCCAGGATGTCGCGGTGGAACACGTTGAGGTGCACCCACATCTCCGTGCTGATCAGCGGGCGCAAGGTGCGGGCATTGGTGCGCGCCAGTTCGACGGTGGCGGGGATCGAGGTCGGGTTGTTCCGGTCGAGCAGGTAGAAATGCTTGATGCCGTCCGGCGCCAGGGTACCGCCGCCGTCGAGGAAGCGGCGGTCGTCGGCGTTGATCCGCAGCAGCGCGCTCCAGGCCTCGTCCTCGCGCCCCGGGCTTTCGAAGGTCTGGGTGATGTCGATCAGCCGCGCCAGGTTCTCAATCCGCTCCAGGTAGCGGGCCATCCAGAACAGGCCCTCGGCGTAGCGAGCCAGCAGCACGGTGTCGCGCGGGGCGTAGCTCATGCGTCCGCCAGCACCCAGGTGTCCTTGGAGCCGCCGCCTTGGGACGAGTTGACGATCAGGCTGCCCTCCCGCATCGCCACGCGCGACAGGCCGCCGGGCAGCACCCAGGTGTCGCGCCCCGTGATGGCGAACGGGCGCAGGTCGAGGTGGCGGGGCCGCAGCCCCATCTCGGTCAGGGTCGGAGCCACCGACAGGTCGATCATCGGCTGGCTGATCCAGTTGGCGGGGTCGGCGACGATGCTGGCGCGCGCCGTGTCCAGCTCGGCGGCGGAAGCGCGCGGGCCGATGGTGATGCCGTAGCCACCCGACTCGCCCA
>CAXSFF010000735.1:0-2838 GCA_964236035.1 uncultured Acetobacteraceae bacterium | reverse complement strand
TCAAGGACACGGCGACGACGCTGCCGGCGCCGCAGGACAGCCCGTATGCCTCGGGCCGTCATCGGGGCGAGCGCCGCAAGCGCGGCATCCTCGACTGAGGGCACGCCAGCTACGATCCTGCGCGGCTGGTCCTGCAGTGTCTGGCTAAATGTAGCGACGCGCAATGATGTACGCCCCGGCGCGCACTCAAGGGCAGTTTCCGGCGCACGTTGGTTGAGACTGGGGCAGGTGTCCGACGTAGGCTGTTGGAGAATGAGCGCACGGTCGGTGAGACGGACGCGAGATCATACAGGCCGGCGCACGATTGGTGAGACGGATGGAGCCGGGGGTCCGGCAACGATGTAACCGGAAGCTCAATCCAGTCGATCAAGGGCACGACCGGATGCCGATTACCCCTCGTCCAGCCACCTCGCCGCCGCGTTGGCTGTATCGTTTGGGGAGGTGTTGAACGCGATTGGCGTCCCAGCAGCGCCGCGATGGACGGCGTTGATGACCCGCTCGAACAACGGCAGGCTCCGTGACGGGATGCGGATGCCGCCTCCGATGACGATGCAGTCCCAGCGCTCGGCGAGCGACGCGGCGATCGTCGCCTCGGCGCTGCCATCTGGCAGGATCGAGCAGAAGGCTCCCTCCCATCCGCGTGCCTTCAGGTCCAACAGGGTCGTGTCGATCCCGGCTGCGATCTTCTCCGGCGTGGTTCCCGGCGGCAGGTCGGGATCAGAGACATCAACCGCCTCGGGCTTGATGCCGATCAAAAGGACGCGCGTCATTCTGTTGATCCTTCCATGCCGTCGTGCCGGCATTGCCCATCCGGCGTGACGATGCCGGGTGATCGTGACACATCATGGACCATGGCGACGATCCAGATCGAAGCTTCATACAGTGCCTGCCACGAAAGATGACGGATGGGGAGCAGCCGCGCGTTGACTGCCTGAATGGGTTTCCTTGCGGCCCAGAGGACCGGCGGCGCCCCATCCAGCGACCGCCAGATTGCCACTCGTTTTCCTGGCGGTCAGGACAGCGCGAACCGGATCGCGATTTCAATCTGCTCGGCAAAGCGAGTGCTAATGTCCGGGACGTCCAGCCCGATGGCAGCCTCCAGATAGGCGTCGCCCAGCGCCAAGTTGACGAAGCCCGACGCAAGCTGGGCGAGTCCCTGCTCCGGTTTGCCGGATGCAGCGAGCAGGGAAACCACCCTGGCTCTCAGCACGGCCAACCCCGACTGCTCGAACAGTCGCGCCAAAGCAGGATGCCGCCAGCCATCGGCCACGATGAGGCGATACATCGCCAACGCCTCCGGCTGGGCGAGCGCGGCCGTGAACGCCAGCGCCTCGGTGCGGAGGCGCTCACCCACAGGCCGTTCCGCGCCTCCCAAGGGAGCCTGCTCGGCCGCGGCTCGCATGTGCCGGCACATGGCCGCAAGCAGGGCCTCGAACAGCTCCTCCTTGGACCGGAAGTGGCGATAGACGGTCATCTTGGAGATGCCGCTCTCGGCGGCGACGCGCTCAAGGCTTGCTCCCGCCCAGCCCTCGCGGAGGAAAATCGGGCGGGCCGCCTCCAGGATGGCCTCCCGCTTCTCCGCAATCCGCTGCCAGCGGGGATCATCGGGCTTCCAGCCCCGCGAGGTTGACGGCGAGTCAAGCTGTTGCAAGCGATACGGCTCCGTATTACATGAGTGATGCGATACGATGACGTATCGCATGTCCCTCGCACGGAGCCCGTCGATGCGCAAGCCCGAAGACCTGGCCCACCTGTTCGCCGAGATCATGAACAGCCACGACGCCCGCCGCTTCGACGAGCTGGTCGCCGAGGATTACCTGAACCACAACCCGCATGTCGGACCAGGGCGCGCGGGACTGATCGGCTTCATGACCCACTGGTTCGACACCCTTGCCGGCACGAGGGTGACCGTGGAGGACGTGCTGGCCGCGGACGGGTCGGTGGTCGGCCGCTACACCTATCGCGCCCGCCATACAGGTCCGTTCATGGGCATTCCCCCATCCGGTGCGGACATCACCATGCGCTCGATCGACATTTGGCGCGTTCGCGACGGCGTCTTCACCGAGCATTGGGACGAGCTGAACACTCTTGAGGTGTTCCAGCAGATGGGCGCGATCGACATGCGTGGAGGACGGGCGTGAGTTCCTTGGCGTTGGCCCTGCCCGTCATGACAGCGCTCGCGTTCACTGCTGCGGGCGTCGCGAACGCGTTCGATCTCGGCGGCACGGCGAAGAGCTTTGACGACTGGGGCTACCCGCGCGCGTGGCGGTTCGTCACCGCGATTCTGGAAGTCGCGGGCGCGGCCATGCTCATCGAGCCGCGGACGCGGGAAGCCGGCCTGGTCCTGTTAAGTTTGGTGATCGCCGGCGCGCTCCTGACGCTGCTGCGGGTCCGCGCCGGATGGCGCCACCTCGCGCCTGCGATCGGCTTTGGCCTGCTGCTGGTCGCCGAAGGCGTGTCAGTTGGATGACCGACGAGGCGATGCGCGCGGCCGGGCTGCCGACCTGATCCGTCTCAATCATCGTGCGCCGGGCCGCACGGTTTCGCGTCCGTCTCACTGACCGTGCGCCCGTTCTCCAACCGCCCGCGTTGGGCACCCGCCCCAGTCTCAATCAACGTGCGCCGGAAACCGCCCCTGATTGCGCGTCGGGCACTCATCATTGCGCGCCGCTACAGCTAAAGACCCCCGACCACATAGTTGACCGCCAGCTTGATTACGTAGATGCCGGCGCAGGCCAGCCCGAGCACCACCTACAGCCGGCTGCCGCGCACCCCCACATACACGCCGCACACGCCGCCCACGAGCGAGGCAAGCCGCCCGAGGCTGTCCAGCGGCTG
>CAXSFF010000734.1:0-2844 GCA_964236035.1 uncultured Acetobacteraceae bacterium | reverse complement strand
GCACTCCGTCAGCGCCACGTCGCCGATGTCGATGGCGAACCCAAGCTCCGGCGGGGTGATCTCCACCACAACCTCGCCCACGCGCAGCTCGCCGACGAACGGGTGGGTGCCGCCGTAGCCGCGCTGGGTGGAGTAGCCGAGCGCGAGAAGGAAACCCTCGTCGCCCCGCGCCAGCGCCTGCAACCGCGCGTCCCGCCCGGCGGGGAAGGCAAGCGGCTCCCGTGTCAGGTCGAACGGCGCCCTGTCCGGCACGGGCGCGTCCGGCTCCACCAAGTCCTCCCGCCCCAGGATGCCGAAGGCGGGCGGCATCGCGGCCAGCGCGGCATCGGCCTCGGACGGCGCGGGCGGGTTGGCGGCGGCGATGAAGTCCAGCAAGCGGTGCGTGTAGTCGTAGGTGGGGCCGAGCACCTGGCCGCCCGGCAAGTCCTTGAAGATCGCCGACACCCGCCGCACCGCCAGCATGTCGGCGGTGCGTACCGGCTCGCTGCGGGCGAAGCGGGGCAGGGTGGTGCGGTAGGCGCGCAGCAGGAATGCGGCCTCGATCAGGTCGCCCTGGGCCTGCCGGATCGCCAGCGCCGCCAGGCCGCGGTCCATCAGCGATCCCTCAGCCATCACGCGGTCCACGGCGCGGCCAAGCTGCTCGGTGATCTGCTCGGCCGCCAGGTGCGGCACGTTAGGGTTGCCCCGGCGCTCGTGGGCCAGCCAGGCATGGGCGGCGTCGATGGCGCGCTCCCCGCCCTTCACGGCGACGTAGGCCACCCTACGCCTCCCCGACGTGGACGCTGCGCGGCAGGGCCGCCACCTGGTTCCCGGCGCACAGGATCAGGTCGATCCCGCGCGGGAACAGGGCATGGTTGGCGGCCCACTCGGCAACGAAGCCGTCGGCCAGCCCGTCCACCGCCAGCACCGCGGGCGCGGCCAGGCCCGGCCCGGACAGGCGCAGCCGCCGACCCTCGCCCAGCTCGGCGACTTGCAGGATCACGGTCGCGCCCCCTTCCGGCGCGTCGTCGGCGCCCGTGCCGAACCCGGCCAGCGCCACCGGCCGCAGCGCCAGGCCGAACGCCGCCCGCGCCTGCGGAACCACCACAGCGCCGCAGTGGAAGCCGATCCAGTCCCGCGCTGCCCCGGCGGCATCATCCAGCCACAGCGGGGACTCCGCATCCACCAAGGTCAGCACGACCGCTGCGGTCGCCGGGTCCAGCGGCGGGGGCGGATCCAGGGCCGCCAGCGTGGCGATGCGGCCGGGGTGGGACAGGGCGTCCAGCACGGCGCGGAAGCACGCCTGGCTGTCCAGCACGGGATCGGCGAAGCCGGGATGCAGCATCACGACCGCATCGTCGCCAGGGTGAAGAACTGCACCTGCGTCGCCGCCGCCCGCCGGGCAAGCTGCGTCCGGCGTGCGGCCTGGGCAGCGGCCAGGGGGGCGATCACCCGGACCTCCAGCGCCGGGCCGCCGTCCGGGTCCTGCAAGGCGGCGTCCAGCACGGCCGCAAGCTCGGCCTGGCGCAGGTCGCGGCCCAGGCAGTAGGCATGGCCGACCTGGCCCGCCGCGGTGCGGACGGTGCAGCGGGCCACCGTCGCCTCGCCCAGGTTGAACGGGCTGCCCGCGCCGCCTGCCTGCCCGCGCACCATGACCAGCCCGACCTCCGGCCCGCGCAGCCGGGCATAGGCGGGCAAGGGGCCGGCCAACTCCGCCAGTTCCGCAGCCGAGGCCCGCGCCAGGACGGCCATCCAGCGTTGGCGGGTCAGGCGCGGCTGGTCCGGGACGTCGGTCATGCTGGGGCAGCCCCAAAGTTGTCTAGACAACTACGGGCCGGGACGGTTAGCGTCAAGCCAAAGCCGCCCGGATCGGGGGCCGCAGGGATGATGTTTGCATGACAGCCGACCCGCCCCGCCCCACGTCCCCGCTGTGGCGGCAGATCGCCCAGGGCGTGTCCGCCGGCATCGGCCCCGCCGGCCTGCGCCCCGGCGACCGCCTGCCGACCGAGGCGCAGTTGGCCGCCCAGCACGGCGTGAACCGCCACACCGTCCGCCGCGCCATCGAAAGCCTCGCCCGCGCCGGCTTGGTCCGGGTGGAGCAGGGCCGCGGCGCCTTCGTCGCCGACGACGTGCTGGACTACGCCGTGGCCGCCCGCACCCGCTTCTCCGAGTGGGTCCGCCGACACAACCGCGAGCCGTCCGGCCAGGCCCTGCACTTCCGCACCGTGGCCGCCACCCCCGCAGTCGCGGCGGCGCTGGACATGGAGCCGGGCGGGGCCGTCGTGGCCTACGAGCGCCTTGGCCTGGCCGACGGCGTGCCGGTCGCCCTGACCAGCCACCTGTTCCCCGCCGCGCGCCTGCCCGGCATCCTGGATGCGCTGCAAGCCCACTCCACCATCACCGCCGCGTTGCAGGCGGCTGGCGTCGCCGACTACGTCCGCCGCTCGACCCGCGTGTCCGCCCGGATGCCCACCGCGGAGGAGGCCGGGCTGTTGCAGGCGCCCCGCCGCCGCCCCGTGCTGGTGTGCGAGAACGTGAACGTGGACGCTGCCGGGACGGTCGTGGAGTTCGGCATCGCGCGCTACCCCAGCACCCGGGTGCAGGTGGCATTCGAACCCTGAAGGCCCCGGCCCCGATGATCCTGGCCCTGCCAATCCTGACATTGCCTTACACTACGGCTGCGGGCGGCGTGCTAGGCAGGGGCATGTCCTTACGAATCCCTCTCCTGGCGGCGCTTGCCTTGCTGACCGGCTGCATTGACCGGCCCCTGATGATCCAGAGGCTCACCGGCCCCGGCGAGCGGGCGCAGGCGATACAGCCGGAGAAGGGCGCCAACAGCACGCGCGACTGGGAGCTGTCCGCCCG
>CAXSFF010000733.1:0-2844 GCA_964236035.1 uncultured Acetobacteraceae bacterium | reverse complement strand
CACGGGCCAGCACGGCGCGCCGGGCCTGCACGGGAAGCGCCCGCCAGGCACGGTGCAGCGGATGGAGGCCGGTTGCAGGCATGGCGGCGTTCTGACCGGCGGCGGATGGCAGCGCAACCCCGTCCCCGTTGCCGTCCGCCGCGCGCCGTATAGGATGCCGTCATGGCCGATCCCGCACGCCTGCACGATCGCTCCGCGCATCCAGCCTCGGCCCGGCCGTGAGCGGCGAGCCGCCGGACCTGGCCGGGTTCCTGCCGCGGTTCGACATGCAGCTGCAGCCACCCGACATCGCGCCGTGGCTGGCGGGCAACACGGGGGTGCCCGGCTTCACGACGCTGGACTCCGGGCGCGCAGGCCCGCACGTGGCGGTGGTGGCGCTGACCCATGGCAACGAGCTTGCCGGCGCCATCGTGCTGGACGCGATGTTGCGGCGGGGCATCCACCTGGCGGCCGGGCGGCTGACGCTGGGGTTCGCCAACCTCGCCGCGTTCGGCCGGTTCGACCCGAAGCAGCCGACGGCGTCCCGCTTCATGGACGAGGACCTCAACCGGGTTTGGGACCCCGCCGTGCTGGACGGGCCGCGGCGGTCCAGCGAGGTGAACCGCGCGCGGGAGATGCGGCCGCTGATCGACCAGGCCGACGTGCTGCTGGACCTGCACTCCATGCTGTGGCCGTCCGATCCGCTGATGCTGAGCGGCCCATCGGCGCGGGGGCGGGACCTGGCGCTGGCCATCGGCACGCCCGGCCTGGTGGTGGCCGACCATGGCCACGTCAGCGGCCCGCGCCTGATCGACTACGCCCCGTTCACCCGCGACGGCCGCCACGCCGCCGCCCTGGTGGAGGCCGGCCAGCACTGGCACGAGGCGACGGTCGACGTCACCCAAGCCTGCGTCGAGGGGCTGCTGCATTGCACCGGCCTGGCGCCACGGGCCACGCAGCACGGACAACAGCACGAACCCCGTTTGGCAGAGGTGACGGTGGCGGTCACCGCGGGCACCAACAGCTTCGCCTTCCTGCGGCCGTTCCGCGGCGGCGACGTGATCGCCGAGCGCGACACCCTGATCGCGCTCGACGGCACGACGGAGATCCGCACCCCGCACGACGATTGCCTGATGGTGATGCCCAGCCTGCGCCCGAGCCGGGGCCACACCGCGGTGCGCCTCGCCCGCTTCGTTTCCCCGCCGTAGCCCCACCCTATAGCAAGGAGGCTCCGTGCCCCTCAGTCCCCCCGCCGAACGCGAGCTTGCCCACACCCGCCGCATCGCGCTGTTCGGCTACAGCCGCGCCGACGGGCAGTTCGACATCGAGGCGCAACTGACCGACACCAAGCCGTACGGCTTTGCCAACGAGGACCGCGGCGCCATCGCGGCGGGCGAGCCGCTGCACGGCATGTCGATGCGGATGACGGTGGACGACACCCTGACGATCACGGCGTTCGAGGCGCTGACCGACTACAGCCCCTATAGCATCTGCCCGGCGGCGGCGGCCAACTTCAGCCGGCTGGCCGGGTTGCGGATCGCCCCCGGCTTCCTGCGGGAGGCGGCGCAGCGGGTCGGCGGCACCCAGGGCTGCACCCACCTCCGCGAGTTGCTGCAGCAGATGGCGACGGTGGCGTTCCAGACCGTAGCACCCGTGTTGGCGAAGCGGGCGGGCCAGCGCCGACCGGGCGGGCCAGCGTTGCTCAACACGTGCTATGCGTACGATTCCAGTGGGCCGATCGTGCAGCGGCAATGGCCTGAGCACTACACGGGGCCGGTCCCAACGCCGTTGGAAACTGACCTTTAGTCGACATTGCGAGGAGCGCTTGCGACGAAGCAACCCAGGGCCACACGACGAGAATCTGCCGCGCGGCCCTGGGTTGCCACACCGCCAAGCGGCGGCTCGCAATGACGATTTTCAGGCCGCTGATCCATCCCCAAATCGTGCGGCGATCAGGAACTCGCGGTTGCCTTCGGGGCCGGTGATTGGACTGGCCTCAACGCCTTGCACCGTCCAGCCTGGCTGAGCGGCGAGCCAGCCGGCGATCTCGTCGCAGACCTGCGCATGGACCGCCGGGTCGCGCACCACGCCGTTCTTGCCCACCAGCTCCGGCCCGGCCTCGAACTGCGGCTTGATCAGCGCCACGGCCCAGGCTCCGGGCGCGCAGCACGCCAGCGGCGCCGGCAACAGGGTGCGCAGGCCGATGAAGCTGGCATCGCACACCAGCACGGCCACGGACTCCGGCAAGGTCAGGTGGCGGGCGTTGGTGCGCTCCTGCACCATCACGCGAGGGTCACTGCGCAGCTTCCAGGCCAGTTGCCCATGGCCCACGTCGACGGCATAGACCTTGGACGCCCCGTGGCTGAGCAGCACGTCGGTGAACCCGCCGGTCGAGGCGCCGACGTCCAGGCAGACCCGGCCCGCCGACGAAAGGCTGAAATGCCTCAACGCGTGGTCCAGCTTCAGCCCGCCGCGCGAGACCCAAGGATGGTCGTGGCCCTTGACGGCCAGCGCGACCGCACCTGGTAGCAACTGCCCCGCCTTTTCGACCCGGCGGTCGCCGGCGAACACCTGCCCGGCCAAGATCAGTGCCTGGGCCCGTGCACGACTTTCGGCCAGGCCGCGGTCGACCAGCATCTGGTCGGCACGCTGCTTTGGCACGGCGGGATGGCTCAAGCCCGGACGGAACCGGCCGCGGACGGGACCACGGCACGATTCGGCAAAGGGCTCAGGGGACGACCCGTCATGGGATCTCCGTGTCCTTCAGCGTCAGGCTGCCGTCGGCGCGCTGCACGATGGCTTGCACGCGCGTCTCGGCTTCCGCCAGCTTGGCCTCGCAATGCCGCCGCAGCACGGCGCCGCGTT
>CAXSFF010000732.1:0-2851 GCA_964236035.1 uncultured Acetobacteraceae bacterium | reverse complement strand
CCCGCGCCGAGACGCTGCGGATGCTCAAGGTGACGCAGCTCACCCCGCAGGCCTTCGGGATGCTGAGCTACGCCGCCAGCATGACGGACACGCCGGTCGAGAGCGTGACCAAGGGCGTGACCCGGCTCAACCGCGTGATCGCCGACGCGGCCTCTGGCAAGAACAAGTCGGCCGCAAGCCTGTTCGCCCACCTCGGCATCAGCCTGCGCGACGCGAACGGCCACGTCATCAGCACCAGCGCGGCCCTGCCCAAGCTCATGGAGGGCTTCCGCAAGAACGCCGACGAGGCGACGCGCACCCGGATGGCCTTCGCGCTGTTCGGCAAGGGCGGCGCCGAGATGCTGCCGATCCTGACCGCGGGGCGCGAGGAGCTGGAGGAGTGGGGCGAGCAGGCCAAGCGCATCCGCTACCCCTTCACGAAGGAGGACAACGAGAACCTGGAGGGGTTCAACCAGTCCTGGAAGCGCGGGACGATGGCGGTCTCTGCCTTCAACAACGAGCTGAGCGCCAAGCTCGCGCCGGTGCTGCGCCCGATCGTGGACGACATGGAGGGGTGGGTCACTGCGAACCGGGACTGGCTCGCAACCGACATCGTGCACGGCGTGCGGGATGCGGCAGAGGCCACCAAGTGGCTGGTCCATGAGGCCGAAGGCTTCAACTGGCACGGCCTCGGCGACGACATCAGGTACACCGGCGGCTGGATCAACTCGGCCGTCGAGGGCACCGTCGGTTGGCACCGCGCGATCGAAGGCATGGTGGCACTGGTCGGGCTCCGGTTCGCGCTGTCCTTCCTGGCCCCGCTTGCACCGATCGCCAGCCTGGGCCTGGGCATCACCAAGCTGGCGGCCGGCCTGGTGTTCAGTTGGGGCACGGTGACGACGGCTGCGGAGGCTGCGGCTGCGGCCGAGGCAGTGGCGGCGGGTGGCGCAGGCGCGGGCGCGGCCGCCGCGGGGCTGGGCACCCTGACGAAGGTGGGCCTTGGTGCAGCCCGCTTCGGGTTGACCAGGTTGCTGCCTCTCGCCGGCGGCTACGCGGCGCACGAGCTGATGCAGGCCGAGGACCCGAACGACGGCATGGGCCGTTGGATCGACCAGAACGTGCCAGGCGCATCGTGGGCTGACAACCAGGCCAGCCGCTTCGGCATGGGCAGGGCCACCGCACAGCAGGGCCTCACGCCCCCGCGCCTCCACCGCTCCACGCCCGAGCAGCAGGCGCTGGAGGCCCGAGAGATGCAACGCCTGGAGGACAAGGGCTGGAGCCGCGAGAACGCCGCCGGGATCGTCGGCAACATGGTGAAGGAGTCGGGCCTGGACCCGAACGCGGTGGGGGACAGCGGCAACGCCCACGGCATCGCGCAGTGGCACGGCGACCGGCAGCGCGCGATCGAGCTGCACTTCCACAAGAAGCTCGCCGATATGTCGGTCGATGATCAGTTCGATGCCGTCGACTTCGAGATGCGCCACGGCACCGAACAGGAAGCCGGCCGCCAGATCATGCGGCAGCGCACGGCTTTCGACTCCGGCCGCGCGACCAGCCACTTCTACGAGCGGCCCGGCGCCGACGTGTCCGAGCAGCAGGACCGGGGCAACATCGCGCGTGGCCTGATGCTGCTGCCGCCCGCCGCTGCCACACCGGTGCCCAGCCTCTACGGCCCGAACGCCGCGGTGCAGGACGGTCGCGACGGGGGCGACGGCGCCAGCGGCCATGTCCGGGTCGGCATCGACGTGAACAACGCCATGCCGGGGATGAAGGCCCGCGTGGTCTCCTCGAGCGGCTCGGTGCTGCCCAAGCTGAACGTCGGCTACGGGGTGGGCAACTCCGACGCCGACATGATGCAGGCCGGTCCCTGATGTCGGGTTCTTGGCGCTCGCAGCTCCGCCAGCCGTCGTGGCGTAGGCTGGCCTCAGATGCCCGGAGCGTTGCTTAAGCGGGCTGCCTGGTGCCGGTTAGGCTTCGATGCTGAGCGGGTGATCCGGTCTGGTGGTCGTGACCGCGACCGTGTCGCCGAGAGCGTCAACCACGGTGGTGGTGGTCGAGCCATCGGCACCTGTCGTCTTGGCCGTGCTGTCACCCGGCGTGCTTGCGGTTGGTGTCCCGGTTGCAGGCCCGGTTGGCTGTGGGACTATGCCGGAGTGGATTGCAGCCTCACTGCCGATGCTGCCGACGCTTTCGCTCATGGTTCGCTCCTCGCCGTTGCCGCTCTACACGTCGACGCGCAGCGCCTGCGCCGCTGTGGTTGCGCCGGATGCAGCGCTGCCTGGCGAAGCCGGCGTGGTAGGGCCGAACGCCCAGCCCTGATTCTTGGTCGTCGTCTTGGTCGCACTCGCAACCGATGAACTGGCGAATGCCCAGCCCTGGACCGGGGGAGCCTTCGGGCAGGACGATGCGGTGGGACAGAGAGGTCCCCGGCAATCGGCTTCCATGGCAGCGCTCCATTTTGGTGCTGCCGGCATTGTCCTTGAAGGTGGTGAAGGGGCGGTTAAGACGGGAAACGCTGGCCGAACAAACGGCCCAACGCGGGATCTCTTGAACGACCAGGTCGAGCCGGGGCCAAGGATGTAGGGGCAGAGCCCGAACCCTTCGCCAGCGTTGGCCAGGTGCTCGGCCTGCCCGAGCTGCCCAGCATCGCCGCAGCGGCCTGCCCGGCGGGCCCGGGGAGTGGCCCCGCGGCCAGCCTGCAGGACAACGTCGGGCCGGCTGGCACCTGGTTTCCGATCGCCACGCCAGAGGCGCCACGGGCGAGCCTGGACGCCCTGATCCGGTCGGGTGGGGCTCCCGCCGGGATGTCGCCGGACGCCGGCCAGCGAGGCTGCCGCATGGCCTGCCAGCGGTCCGCACGTCGCCGCTGTGC
>CAXSFF010000731.1:0-2852 GCA_964236035.1 uncultured Acetobacteraceae bacterium | reverse complement strand
GCCGCCGCGCCTCGCGGTCGAGCGAGGTGAGGCAGGCGCGGTTGACGCCGTCGCCGGGGATGGCGCCAAGTCGGGCCATCTGCCTGTGCCGGTCCCATAGCCGCTGTTCGTCGATACCAAGGTTTGAGCCGAGATCACGCAGGTCCGCAGTCATGGCGAGTCCTTGAAGCGTCGGCGCATCGATGAAGGCGGCGGCTCGTCCCGTCAATCACGGCGGGCATCTGGCAGCGTCTTGATTTGAGATCCGGCTGGGCCTGTCCATTCGCCTTCGACCAACGTCTGATTGGTGAACAGGTCGACCACGCTCTGAGGCGCGTTGTCGTCGAAGAACAGCTTGAGGTTCCGGTCGGCCTCCGCAGCGGCGGACGCGCTGCGGGGAAAGAGGTCCTTTTCATAGGCGACGAGCGCGGCTTCGACGTCACCGGGGTTGGCGGCGATGGCCTTCCCGAGTTCAGCGCCGTCGTACAGTGCGAGGTTGGCCCCTTCGCCAGCGAACGGCGACATCAGGTGCGCTGCATCGCCGAGCAGCGTCACCCCGGGTACGCGGTCCCATCTGTGCTCGACCGGAAGCGCGTGAATGGGCCAAGGCACAGGGTCGATCTGGCTCTCTGTAATGAGCGCCGTCAGCTCCGGAGCCCAGCCGTCGAACTGCGCGGCAACGCAGGCCAACGCAGCCGCCGGGTCGGAGAAGTCGATGCGGGTGATCCAGTCCTCGGGCTTGTCCAACGCCGCGTACGTGCGCAGCGCACCGTTGGCCTCGCGGTGCGCGATGATGCCCTGACCCGGCGCAATCGCCATCAGCGTGACACCGCCGACCGCTTCCGCGCTCGCCTTGTAGCGGGCCTCGCCGTCAAACAGGTACGTCTCGATGAACGAGGTGCCGGCATAGGCCGGTTTCGCCTTGGAAAGCAGCGGACGAACGCGCGACCAAGCACCGTCCGCGCCCACGAGAAGGTCGGTAGTCACGGTCGAGCTGTCAGCGACGGCCAGCATGTGCCGCCCGCCGCCGAGCGGAGACACCGCTGTGATCTTGTGCCCCCAGCGGATCGTATCGGCAGGAAGTGAGTCAAGCAGGATCCGGCGAAGCTCTCCCCGGTGTACCTCAGGCCGGCCGCCGTTGCCCTTGTTGGGCTGGTCGAGCAGGACGTTGCCGTCCTTGTCGAGTATCCGCTGCGCCTCGGCGCCGGCGTGGATGATCCCGAGGAACTTCTCGAAAAGTCCTGCTGCCTTGAGTGCGAGTTGCCCGTTGTAGTCGTGAATATCAAGCAGGCCTCCCTGCGCTCGCGCGTTCGCCGAGGCTTCTGCCTCGTAGATCGTCGCTGCGATGCCGTGGACGTGGAGGACGCGCGCAAGTGTCAGGCCGCCGAGCCCGGCACCGATGATCGCGACTGGAGTCTTCATCGTGATCCCTCCATGGTTTGAGGCCGCCGCCGAACGTCCAGTTCCGCCCGTCACCCTCCTGGAAGCGGACCGAGAACCAACCACCAAATACGCACCGCAGTGCTTGAACGCCAAGCCCCTGCGAGCCACGTCCTGTGATATGGCATACAGTCCCAAGCGCGACCTCGACATGACTTTGGACGGCAGCTTCCGGGCGCCGGCGCGGACGCCGTTCTCGACCCGCTTGCTGGCCTATGCGGTGGTCATCGCCGTGGTTGCCGGCGCGGTGGCGTTCGCCGCCTTCGCGCTGTGGCTGGCGCTGGTTCTGATCCCCGTGGTGCTGTTCGCCGTTCTGGTGATCGTGCTCACCGTCCGCTACAAGATGTGGCGGGCGCGGCGTGGTTCCTCGGGTGGCATCACCCGCGTCTAGAAGCTCACGCTGCCGAACGCCGCGCGCAGGATCGCGTAGACGGCGCCGCCGACCAGGAAGCCGACCAGCGTGCCGTTGATCCGCACGTATTGCAGGTCGCGCCCCACCCGCAGCTCCAGCTTGTCGACGATGGTGGCGGCATCCCAGTTCGCCACCACGTCGCCGATGAACTCCGCCAACGACACCTGCGCCGAGGGCAGCACGCTCATCACCACGCTCTCGGCGGTGGCCTGCAGGCGGGCGCGCACCGCCGGGTCGCTGTCGATCAGCGCGCCGACGCTGCCCAGCGCCTGCTCGATGAGGGCGATGGCGCGGCCCTCGGGGCGGCGCGAGTCCGCCTCCAGCGCCACGCGCAGCCGGGCCCAGATGTCCCACAGCCAGGCCTGCACCGTGGCGTGCGCCATCACCGTGCGGATGGCGCGGCCGACCTCGGCGGCGCGTTCCGGATCGGTTTCCAGGCGGGCGATCTCGGCGCGCATCCAGATGTCGAATGCCTCGCGCAATGCCGATCCGTCTGGGCCGATCTTGTCCAGCTCGCTGTTGAGCGTGGTCAGCACCCGGCGGGCGACCTGCGCCCCCACCGCCCAGCCGACCAGGCGGCCGCCCTGCTCGCGCACCCGCTCGGTGATCATGGCGCGCAATTGGTCCTCCTTGGCGGCCATGGTGGCGCGGAACTGGGTCAGGGCGAAGGTCAGCACCTCCTGGTGGCGGCCGCTGGCCATCATCGCGTGTAGCGCCCGCGCCACCACCGCGCCGGCGCCGCGCCCGCCCAGGATGCGCGGCACGATGCGCCCGAGCAGGCGGCGGGCGCGGCCGTCCTCCACCGTGGCCAGCAGGCGCGGCAGCAGGTCGGTGAGCGCCTGAGCGGCGGGCCGCGTCGCCGCCGGGTCGGCCAGGAAGCGGCGCAGGAGGCCGGCCAAGTCGAAGTGCGACAGGGTGCGCCGCAGCTCCGTCTCCGTGAACACGTGGTTGGCGACGAAGCGGCCGAGCGAGCGCCCCAGCCGCGCCTTCTGCCGCGGGATGATGGCGGTGTGCGGGATCG
>CAXSFF010000730.1:0-2852 GCA_964236035.1 uncultured Acetobacteraceae bacterium | reverse complement strand
ACAGGCTGCCCAACCGGGTCGTGCGGCAAGCCAACAGCGCACCGGTCATGTATCTTTACGGCGACCCGGTCGTTTGCCATTGCCTCTATGTTGGCGACAGGGCCGCCTTCCTCCGTTACCGGGCTAGTGTGCGCGCGGCGAACTATGCTGCCGAACAGATGGACGAGCCTGAGTTCAGCCCGGCTGGTTTCGAGTTCGGCGGCCTCTGAGAACTCCCGCCTCCGCGTGCGGGGACGACCCGGCGGCCTGAACCGGGATCAGTGAGGACCAGGCGAGCCGACCTGTGTCATCCAGCGCACGTCGAAGCCTCAAGCTGACGCGGGACAACGCCCTGCAGGTGTTCCGTCAACCGTAAAGCGTTGGCCTTGTCGCCGTGATCGCCCGCCTATAGCTTGGCCTTGGCCAGCATCATGTGGACGCCTTTGTTGCCGTCCACGGTCTGCGTCACCCGCAGGTCGCCGGCCAGCGAGCAGAGCATGTAGGCCTGGTTGCGCGACAGGTTGCTGCGCAGGCAGACGTGGTGGACCATCTCGCGCACCGCCTGCCTGGCCGCGTCGTCCAGGTCCTCGTCCAGGCCGATCGACATCAGGTGGGTGGCCGTCTCGGCGAACGGGAAGTCGACCTTGAGGTCCTTGCGCACCGTCAGCCGGAAGGTGCCGCGCAGCCCCGTTTCCAGGGCGGTGATGCACACCTCGCCGTCGCCCTGCACGCCGTGGCCGTCGCCGGCCATGAACAGCGCGCCCTCGTTGAACACCGGCAGGTACAGCGTGGTGCCGGGCTTCAGCTCCTTGTTGTCCATGTTGCCGCCGAACGCCCGCGGCACCGACGAGCCGCAGCGGCCCCAGGCGGCGGGCGGCGCCACGCCGATGATGCCGAAGAACGGGTCCAGCGCCAGCTCGGTGCCCCACGGCAAGCTGCAGGTGTTGCGCGCCCGGTCGATCGTGGGGTGGATGGTCTCGTAGTCGGTGAACTCGGGCAGCGTGCCCAGCAGCGGCAGGATGGCGACGAAGCCCCAGTCCATGGTCGGCGCCGCCGTCAGGATGTCCACCTGCAAGGTGTCGCCGGGCGCGGCGCCGCGCACGTGGACGGGGCCGGTGATGAAGTGCGGCCCGGGGCCGGGCGGCAGCGCGTCCAGTGCCGCGAGGTAGTCCGCCGGCACCCGCGACAGCTCCGGCAGGGTGGAGCGCCCGCCGGCCGGGAACGAGGACAGCTCGACCGTGTCGCCGGACGCGACCTCGAGCACGGGCGGGCTGCTCGCGTCCAGGTAGCCGAGCACCATGTTGTCCGGCGTGGCGGCGATCACGTGATGCTGGCCCATGGCTGTCTCCCTTGCGTAGGGCAGGCGAAGCAAGTCCAGTGCCAGCCGCCGGCCCGCTGGCAGGCCGGCCCGCGACGTGGAGGGACGGCGCAAAGGGGCTTCATGGGCCACACGCAGCCCAGGGAGAGCGGTTCGGTGGAATCACCAAGAATTAATTTGCCGAGTCATTCGCACGGCGCTGGGATGGTCAAAGGAGAGCGGCAGCAATGGCATCGATACTGCCTGCCCGATCGGCGGCGGCCAGTGTCGAGTTGTGTGGATATTTCCTCCAAACCGTAATGACTTCTTGCAATTTCACGAAAATTCAATTCTTTTCAGTTCGATGGCGGCGATAGGCACCATGTGGGATTTGTCTGCCGCGATGCATGGATCGAAGGAGCTTGACGGGTCATGAGACACGCTGTTTTCGGTCTTGCCGCTGTCGCCGGGCTGCTCGGTGCGAGCGATCTGGCGCCTGCGATGCGCCTCGCGCTGGGCGGACTGGCAGCGCGTGAGCCGCTCGGCGCCGTGCTCGCGCCGTCCTCCGCTGCCGTTTGGCCGGTCATGTTCGCCGCGGCGCCGCATCGCGCCTGCGGCGCTGGGCCGCAATGCCCGGCGGCCCGGCCGCCCGTGGCGCTGTATCAGCCGCTGTCGAAACACGTCTAGCGGTCCCGCCTGGGCAAGCGGCAGCCAGGCACCACACCATGGATGAGATCGTCCGCCGGACCACCGTGCTCGATCCGCAAAGGGAGCCTGGCGAGACCAAGGTGGCGCCACGGCCGCCTGTGCCGCCGCCCATGCGCCGCCGCAAGGGAGCGCTGCGCCGGCTGCTAGTCGGATTGGTCGTGGCGGTGGCACTCGCGGCGGCCGGGTACGCGCTGTACGATCGGTTCATCGGATCGCGGCCGGCCCCGGCGGTTGCCCGCACGGGCGCGCCGCCGCAGCCGGTGGGGGCGGCCGTCATCGGCACCGGCGACATCCGCGTGACGCTCAGCCAGCTCGGCACCGTGGCGCCGCTGGCGACGGTGACGGTCAAGACGCAGATCAACGGGCAGCTGGTGCAGGTCGCGTTCAGCGAGGGGCAGATGGTCAACCGCGGCGACTTCCTCGCCCAGATCGACCCGCGGCCCTACCAGGTGGCGCTCGCGCAGGCCGAGGGCACGCTGGCGCACGACCAGGCGCTGCTGAAGCAGAACCTCAACGACCTGGCACGCTACCGCACCCTGGTGGCGCAGGACAGCATCGCCAGGCAGACCTACGACACCCAGGCCGCCCTGGTGCTGCAGACCCAGGGCACCATCAGGACCGACCAGGCGCTGGTGGACACGTCGCGGCTCAACCTGGTGTATTGCCATATCGTGTCGCCGGTGACGGGCCGGGTCGGGCTGCGCCAGGTCGACCAGGGCAACTACGTGCAGACCAGCGACGCCAACGGGCTGGTGGTGGTCACCCAGCTGCAGCCGATCTCCGTCGTGTTCACCCTGCCGGAGGACGCCTTGCCGCAGGTGGTGCGCGCGATGCACGGCGCCGCGGGCAAGCTGGCGGTGACGGCGTT
>CAXSFF010000729.1:0-2852 GCA_964236035.1 uncultured Acetobacteraceae bacterium | reverse complement strand
GCGCTCGATCTGCCCCTCCGAGGCGGCGCGCGAGGTGGCGTCCGCCGAGGGGCTGTCGGAGTGGCACGGGCTGATGGGCAACGTCCGCAGGATCGCCGGCCGGTTGCAGACCGAGGGCCGGCTGGAAATCCTGCGCAAGGGCAAGCCCGCGCCGGCCGACGTGCGCGGCGTGATCCGCCTGCGCCAGCCAGCGACCGCCGCGCCCCCGGCGCCACACCCCGATCCCGGGCCGCACGACGTCGCGGCCGACCCCGTCGAGCCGGCCGTCGTGGTGTGAGCGTGCTGGGCTGGCTGCTTGGCCTGGCGTTGCCGCTGTGCGCGACCCCTGGCGCGCAGGGCCTGTCGGCACTGGCGGCGCCGGCGTCGCTGCGCGCGATCGTGCGCCCCGGCTCGCCCAACCACGCGCTCGCGGCACCGGCCGGGTTCGACCCGACGCCCGACATCGTCACGCACGCCTACCCGCTGCCGGCCGCTGCCCTGCTCGCGGCGGTGGATGAGGTAGCGGCGGCGCAGCCGAGGGTGTTCGCGTCGCCGGGCCGGCCCGACGCGCCGTGGCGCCGCGACTACGTGGCGCGCAGCCGGGTGTTCAACTTCCCCGACCTGGTCGCGGTCGAGATCCTGCCCGGCGACGGCGCGAGCGGCCTCGTGCTGTGGTCGCGCAGCGTCTACGGGCGCTCCGACCTCGGCGTGAACCGCGCGCGGCTGGCCACCTGGCTGGCGGCGCTCGACGTGCGGCTCGGGTCCGCCCCCTCCCCCGCTGACCGGAGTTCCCCCTGATGCGCGGCCTTGGCCCGTTCCTTCGCGACGCTTGGTTCCTGTCCAGACCGTACTTTCGGTCTGAGGAACGCCGGTCCGCGTGGCTGCGGTTGATCGTGATCGTGGCGATGAACTTGGCGATGGTGGGAATGCAGGTCGTGCTGAGCTACTGGAACAACGCGTGGATGAACACGTTCCAGACCAAGGACTGGAACGAGTTCCTGTCGCTACTCTTCACGTACAGCCACACCGAGGGCGGCTTTGTAATGCCCGGGTTCGTCTATGTTGCAACGGTCTATATCACGATCTCTGTCTATGCCCGTTATCTCCAGCAGGGGCTAAACATACGCTGGCGCCGCTGGATGACCTCGCGCTTCCTCGATGAGTGGCTGTCGGATCAGGCGTATTACCGGATCAACCTGCGCAGCACAGGCCTGGGCGTCAGCGATGGGACGGATAACCCGGACCAGCGCGTGTCCGAGGACGTGCGCGAGTTCGTGTCCAGCACCCTCTCTCTGGGCATCGACCTGCTGTCCAACGTGGTCACGATCTTCAGCTTCATGGGCGTGCTGTGGGGCCTATCCGGGCCGATCACGCTGCTGGGCGTCACCATCCCGGCCTATCTGGTCTGGATCGCGGTGATCTACGCCGTGCTCGGCACCGTGGTGACGCATCTCATCGGGCGTCCGCTGGCGCTTCTTAATTTCGCGCAACAGAGATACGAAGCAAACTTCCGCTTCGGGCTGGTGCGGGTACGCGAGAACACCGAAGGCGTAGCGCTCTACGGCGGCGAAGCAGAGGAGAAGTCAGGGCTACTTGGGCGTTTCTCCGATATCTATGCGAATTTCTACGCGATCATGAGGCGTAACAAGCTACTCAATTGCATGACAATCGGTTATTCGCAAGTATCAGGTATCTTCCCGATTATCGTGCTGGCGCCGCGGCTGTTCTTTGGCAAGCTCACGCTCGGCGCACTGTTCCAGACGGTAGGTGCATTCTCGCAAGTGCAGAGCGCGCTGTCCTGGGTTATCGAGTCCTATCCTTTACTGGCGGAATACCGCGCGACCACAGAGCGTCTCGCGACCTTCGGCCGCGCCATCGAGAGCGCCCGTGCCAGCGCAGCCGTCGGCCGGAGCGCCGGCGTGTCGGAAGCAGCCTCCGCCAGCCCGAACCTCGTGCTCGACGACGTCACGCTGTCGCTGCCGGACGGGTCCACACTGCTCGACCACGTGCATCTCGACTTCCCGCGCGGCCAGAACACCGTGATCAGCGGGCGCTCCGGCACCGGCAAGTCCACGCTGTTCCGCGCCATCGCCGGCATCTGGCCGTTCGCGCAGGGCACGATCCGCCGGCCGTCCGGCACGTCGCTGTTCCTGCCGCAGCGGCCGTACATCCCGCTCGGCACCCTGCGCCACGCGGTGTGCTACCCGGCGGCGCCCGGCGACTACGACCAGGTGCGTGTGGAGGCGGCGCTGCGCGATGCCGGGCTCGGCGTGCTGGTGGGCGCGCTCGACGACGACGCGCCCTGGGGGCAGAGGCTGTCTGGCGGCGAGCAGCAGCGCCTGGCGGTGGCGCGCGCACTCCTGCTGCGCCCGGACTGGCTGTTCCTCGACGAGGCCACCGCGAACCTCGATCCGGAGTCCGAGGCGGCGCTGCTGCACACCCTGCGCGAGCGGCTGCCAGGCACCACGATGGTCTCGATCACTCACGGGCCGGGTGCCAGCGAGGCCAATGACCGCGTCGTGCGGTTCAGCCGGGAGGCCGGAGGCGAGGGCCGGCTGGAGGACGCTGCCGCCGCCTGAGCGGGTGGCCGGGCTGACGCCAGCCTGGAACACTGACCTGAAAGAAAGCAAGGCTGGGCTCTGCCCAGACCCGCCAAAGGCCAAGGCCTCTGGACACCGATTTACTTAAGTAGTGGATTCCAAAGGCAAGCCTTTGGCGGAGTTTGAGGCAGAGCCTCAACCTTGCTTACTTGACCGGCTTCCCATCAGGCAAGCGCCGCCAGCGCCCCGAGCAGCAACACGGCGCGCGGCGGGATCAGCGTGTCGTCGTGGTTGCGTCCTTCGGTGGCGAGGACCACCGCCGACGTGGCCGCG
>CAXSFF010000728.1:0-2859 GCA_964236035.1 uncultured Acetobacteraceae bacterium | reverse complement strand
GATCAAAGGGTCCTCGGACCCTTTGCGGGTCTGGGCAGAGCCCAGCCTTGCTTTTCTTGACCGGTCACGATCAACAATCGTTGGTATTAGTCAGAAAAGACACGGTCCAGGGAACAACTTTGCCCTGATTTCTGGAATGGCTTCTCTGGCGCCTTTAGCTTCTCAGGAAACCCCGTTAGTGACCGCCAGATTACCGCTCGTTTTCCGGACGGATCAGGCAACCGGCGTCGATCCCACGGTCCAGGCAGCCACCCCGCCACCCTCCGTCTCAACCACCCTGCGTCGGAACGCTCGATCTCGCGTCCGTCTCACCAAACCTGCGCCCAGTCTCAAACAACGTGCGTCGAACGCACCTTCCAGTCTCATCTAATGTGCGCCGGAAACCACCCTCTATTGCGCGTCGGGCCGTTCATCATTGCGCGCCGCTACATCTAAAGCCGGCACTGTCGGGATGTTTAGAAGGCACATCTGTCAGCGGAGATCAGCCTCGATCATGCCTCGAATGCGGGACGCGAGCGCCTCCATGGCGAAGGGCTTGGTGATCATCGCCATGCCGGGCTCCAAGAAGCCGCTCGCGATGGTGGCGTTCTCCGCATAGCCCGTCATGAACAGCACCTTCAAGCCCGGCCGGCGCTCGCGGGCGGCATCGGCCATCTGCCGGCCGTTCAGGCCGGGTAGGCCGACATCGGTGACGAGCAGGTCGATGCGCCGGCGCGAGTGCAACATTTGCAGGCCCGCCACTCCGTCCGCTGCCTCCAAAGCGTGGTAGCCAAGATCGCGCAGCACCTCGACCACGAGCCCACGGACCACCGGCTCGTCCTCAACCACGAGGACCACTTCGCCGCTCTCAGCCTCGTGCAACTCGGTAAGGCCGGGCGGCGGCCCGCTGGCGGCCGCTTCGCCGTGGGTGCGGGGAAGGTAAAGCTTCACCGTCGTGCCGCGGCCTATCTCGCTGTAGATCTTGCAGTAGCCCTCGGACTGCTGCGCGAAGCCGTAGATCATCGACAGGCCGAGGCCGGTGCCCTGGCCGATCGGCTTCGTGGTGAAGAACGGGTCAAAGGCGCGCTCGATTACCTGCGGCGCCATGCCGGTGCCCGTGTCGGTCACGGCGATGCAGACGTATTGGCCGGGCCTCACGCCGCGGGTCTGGGCGGCGTAGGCGCCATCCAGGTGCGCATTGCAGGTCTCGATCGTCAGCCGCCCGCCGTCGGGCATGGCGTCCCGGGCATTGATGACCAGGTTCAACACCGCGTTCTCAAGCTGGTTGGGATCGCACAAGCTGAGCCACAGCCCACCGGAGAGCACCAGCTCGAGCTGGATCGTCTCGCCCATGGTCCGCCGCAGCAGGTCCTCCATGGAGGCGACGAGCGGATTGGCGAGGGTGGGCTTGGGGTCGAGTGGCTGGCGGCGCGAGAAGGCGAGCAGCCTGTGCGTCAGCGCCGCGGCGCGCATGGCCGAGGTCATCGCGCCCGAGAGCAGGCGGTCGAGCTCGCCAATGCGCCCCTGGGCAATGCGGTGCTGCGCCATGCTGATCGACCCGGTGATGCCCTGCAGCAGGTTGTTGAAGTCGTGCGCGATGCCGCCGGTGAGCTGGCCCACAGCCTCCATCTTCTGGCTCTGGCGCAGCGCGTCCTCGGCCTGCTCGCGCTCCAGCACCTCCTCGTGCAGTTGGCCGAGCGCCTGGGACAGCTCCGCCGTCCGCTCGGCGACCTTTGTCTCCAGCCACTCATTCGAACGGCGCAGCGCTTCGTCGGTCTCCTTGCGGGCAGTGACGTCCGCCACGATGCCTAGGAGGTGGGTCGGCGGGCCGCCAACCCGGCCGCCGGAGGACCTGCCGCGCAACTCGACCCAGCGGACCTCGCCGTCGCCTGCGCGACGGATGCGAAACTCGCAATCCCACTCCGTCCTGGCATCCACCGCATTACGGAATGCGCCGCCGACCTGCTCGCGATCCTCCGGCAGTATATGGTCCAGGAAGGCGTCGTAGCTCCGGGCTGCAGACGGGTCCGCGTATCCGAAGATTTGGTCATGTCGGGGCGTGCGGGTCGCGGCGCCGCTGGCGAGGTCGATCTCCCAGCTTCCGAGCTGCCCGGCTTCCAGCGCGAGGTGGAGCCGCTCCTTGCCCTCGCGCACCTCCCCGATGACGCGCAAACGGTCCACCGCCGCCGCCAGCAGGTTGGCGTAGCCGCCCAGGAACGCCGTGTCCGCATCGGTGAACTCGCGTGGCTCGCGGCTGTCGACCTGCAGGATGCCGAACGGAGGCCTGTCCTTGCCGCTGATGATGACAACGTTGGCGACCGCCTTGACGCCGTTCTCGGTCAGGAATGGCGGATACCTGAACCGCGTCTCCGTCCCGATATCGGGGGAGATCATCGGCTCGTTCGTCTTAAGGGCGACGCCTTCCGAGGTGTCCTCCTCCACGGCGATGATCGCCACGCCTACGACGCCGGGCTTCCAGCCCACGCCTGCGCGCACCAGCAAGGTCTTGCCGTCCTCCTGCAACTCCACGACCTTGGCAAGGTCAGTGCCGAGGGCGTCGCCCACAAGGCGGCAGGCCTCGGTCAGGATCTCGTCCAGGTCGTCGGACTTGAGGGCGAGCTGCCCGAACTTGGCCAGGACGGTTTGCTGCCGCAACAGCGCCTGGTGGTTGTTCTTCTCTGAGTCGCTCAAGAGGTGTGCTCCGCATGGTGACGTTTGGCATGTCTTCTGCGGGTGTCACGGTGCGATAACGTACCAGGAAACCGGTCGGTTTCCTTATGGTCCCGCACCTTGCTGGATTGTAGGCGCTAAAGCACCAGATAAGTCGTTGCGTTTATGAACGCCAGGTTGCACCCTGGGCACGTTCTTTTCTGGTGATCT
>CAXSFF010000727.1:0-2868 GCA_964236035.1 uncultured Acetobacteraceae bacterium | reverse complement strand
CGTCAAGGAGTGCGACCGGATCGCGGCGCTGGCGGACGGGCTCTGCCGCATCGCCCCGGGCCTCGGCCGCATCGAGGGCGACGACCTCGTGGTGGAGGCCGACCCCACGCTCGCCGGCCGGACGGTGCGCTGCCGGATCGACACCGTGGCCGACCATCGCATCGCGATGAGCTTCGCGCTGGCCGGCCTCAGGGTCGCCGGCATCTCGATCCTCGATCCCGGCTGCGTCGCCAAGACCTATCCCGGCTACTGGGACGACCTCGCCCGCCTCGGCCTGCGCTACGAGGACGCCGGCTCCGACGCCTCATGATCGTGGGACCTGCCGCCGCATTCGCCGCCGCGCCGGCCCCCAAGCCTCCACCGACCATCACCCGCTAGGCCGTCCCATGCACCAGACCCTCGTGCTGCTCGTGGTCGGGCTGACCCCCCGCCTGCTCGGCGACGACACGCCCCGACTTGCCGCCCTGGCCCGCGACGGCGCCATGCGCCCGCTGCGCACCGTGCTGCCCGCGGTGACCTGCTCGGCGCAGTCCACGCTGCTGACCGGCCTCCTGCCGAGCGGGCACGGCGTCGTCGCCAACGGCTGGTACTCGCGCGAGCAGGCCGAGGTGCAGATGTGGCGCCAGTCCAACGCCCTGGTCGCCGGCGAGAAGGTCTGGGAGGCCGGCCGCCGACGCGACCCCGCCTTCACCTGCGCCAAGATGTTCTGGTGGTACAACATGTATTCCACCGCCGACTTCAGCGCGACGCCGCGCCCGATGTATCCCGCCGACGGCCGCAAGATCCCCGACCACTACGCAGAGCCGCCGGAGCTGCACGACGAGCTCGACGCGGCGCTGGGCCGGTTCCCGCTGTTCCGCTTCTGGGGTCCGGCCACGGACCTGTCCAGCAGCCGCTGGATCGCGGACGCCACCATCCACGTCATGCGCAGCCGCCGGCCGACGCTGACCCTGTGCTACCTGCCGCACCTCGACTACGGCCTACAGAAATGGGGCCCCGACGCCGCCGACCCGCGCGTGCGCCAGGACCTGCGCGAGATCGACGCGGTGTGCGGCACACTGATCGATGCCGCCCGCGAGCTCGGCCACCGCATCGTGGTGGTCTCGGAATACGGCATCGTCGCGGTGCGCGGCGCCGTGCACGTCAACCGTGCCCTGCGCGGCGCCGGCCTGCTGCGCCTGCGCGTCGAGATGGGCCGCGAGCTGCTCGATTGCGGCGCCAGCCGGGCCTTCGCGCTGGCCGACCACCAGCTCGGCCACGTCTACGTCCGCGATCCCGGCGACGTCGCCGTCGTGCGCCGCGTTCTGGAGTCGCTCGACGGCGTGGACGAGGTGCTCGGCGAGGACGGCAAGCGCGCGCACGGCCTCGATCATCCGCGCTCCGGCGAGCTGGTGGCGCTGTGCGCCCCGGACCGCTGGTTCAGCTACTACTGGTGGGAGGACGACGCCCGCGCGCCCGACTTCGCCCGCACCGTCGACATCCACCGCAAGCCCGGCTACGACCCGATGGAGCTGTTCCTCAACCCTGCGTTGCCGGCGGTGAAGCTGCGCATCGCGCTCAGCCTCGCCAAGCGCCGACTCGGGCAGCGCGCCCTGCTCGACGTCATCCCGATCCGCGGCACCGCGCTGGTGCGCGGCTCGCACGGCCGGCTCACCGCCGACGCGGACGGCCCGCTGGTGATCTCCGACACGCCCGAGCTCATGCCGCCGGAAGGCTTCGTCGAGGCCACGCGGTTCAAGCCGCTCGTGCTCGACCACGTGTTCGGCAGGGGCGGCTAGACCACCCCACCCTCCGGGATCGCTGTCTCGGGGATCGCTGTCTCGGCGGCCTCGTCGATGCGCGGCGCCTGGCCGCCGCGCAGCACCGAGTTGCCCATGTAGAGCGTGCGCTGATCCACCGGCGCGGGGTCGAGCCAGTCCGCCTCGCACATCTGCCCGTTGCGGCCGTACGCCGCCAGGGCGTTGGCGTATACCACCTTGTGGATCGCCGCCTCGTCGATGCCGCCCGCGCGCATCAGCGCCGCCGTCCTGGGCACCGCCAGGGGGTCGGACACCCCCCAGTCGCACGCCGAGTCCACGAGGATGCGCTCCGGCCCGTAGGTCCTGACCAGCTCCACCATGCGCGCGCTGCTCATCTTGGTGCCGGGATAGATCGAGAACCCGGCCCAGAAGCCCCGGTCCAGTACCTCGCGGATGGTCTCCTCGTTGTTGTGGTCGACCACCACCCAGGCCGGGTCGAGGCCGTGCTCGACGACCACGTCCATTGATCGCGAGGTGCCGCGCCGCTTGTCGCGGTGCGGCGTGTGCACCATCACCGGCATCTCCAGGTCGAGCGCCAGGTCGAGTTGCCGGCGGAAGTAGCGGTCCTCCAGCGCGGTCTGCTCGTCGTAGCCGATCTCGCCGATCGCGACGACGCCCTCCTTGAGCGCGAAGCGGGGGAGGATCTCCATCACCGCCTCCGCCAGCTCCTCGTCGTTGGCCTCCTTGCTGTTCAGCCCGATGGTGCAGTAGTGCCGCAGCCCGAACTGCCCGGCGCGGAACCGCTCCCAGCCCACGATGGTCGACAGGTAGTCGATGTAGCTGCCGACATTGGTGCGCGGCTGCCCGAGCCAGAACGCCGGCTCGATGCACGCCACGATCCCGGCGCGCGCCATGCGCTCGTAGTCGTCGGTGCTGCGCGAGATCATGTGGGTGTGGGTGTCGATGAACATGCTGCCTCCTAGCTCCGCTGGTCGCATCCGGTGTCGCGCGCCTCATACCAACGGCCCTTTGGAGTGGCCGGTGAAGCAAGAAGGTTGAGGCTCTGCCTCAAACTCCGCCAAAGGCAGGCCTTTGGAATCCGCTTGTTTAAGTAAAGCCGGTCCAGGGG
>CAXSFF010000726.1:0-2869 GCA_964236035.1 uncultured Acetobacteraceae bacterium | reverse complement strand
ATACTGTGCCGGCGGACCGAACGGCAAACCAGGTAAGCTTGCTGGTTGGAAAGGAATCCGAGAATCCATGTCCGCTTTCCACCAAATACGGACCGCAGTCTCGGCTCTCCGGTTTTAAATGATCCGCCGACGCTGGCAGATCAGCTCCAGATTCCAAACTGAGACACTACCAAACTCGCATCCCGCAGGCATTTCCGCTATCGACAGCGCCATGGCCCGCTTCGCAGAGATCGCCCGCACCACCTCCGAGACCGACATCCGCCTGTCGCTGGACCTGGACGGGTCCGGCCGCGCCGCCGTGGCGACGGGGATCGGCTTCCTCGACCACATGCTGACCGCGCTGGCCCGGCATGGCCTGTTCGACCTGGAGGTGCGGGCCGCCGGCGACCTGCACATCGACTTCCACCACACCACCGAGGATGTCGGCATCGTGCTGGGCCAAGCGTTCGCGCGCGCGATAGGCGACAAGCGCGGCATCCGGCGCTACGGCCAGGCGTCCGTGCCGATGGACGAGGCGCTGATCGACGTCGCCGTCGACATCTCTGGCCGCCCGTTGCTGGCCTGGGACGTGGCGTTCGGCGCAGCCAAGATCGGCGAGATCGACACCGAGCTGTTCGAGGAGTTCTTCCGCGCCTTCGCCATGAACGCCCTGGTCACCCTGCACGTGAACCAGCGCGCCGGCCGCAACGCCCACCACGTGGCGGAAGGCTGCTTCAAGGCGTTGGCGCGCGCCTTGCGCATGGCGGCCGAGCCGGACCCGCGGGCGCCAAACGCGATCCCGTCGACCAAGGGCGCGCTGTGAACGCCTACACCGTGCACGAGAAGCCGACCGCCGCCCCCGTCCTGGTGCGGGAGGCGTTCTCCTGGGGCGCGCTGCTGTTCGGGCCGCTGTGGCTGCTGTCGCACCGGGCCTGGCTGGCGGCGCTGGCGGCGCTTGTCGTGTTCGTCGCCATCGGCTTCGCGCCGCCGCCCTGGCGCGGCATCCCGATGGCCGGCGCGATGATCCTGCTCGGCCTGATCGGGCGCGACCTGCAACGCTGGAGCCTGGCACGGCGGGGCTATGCGCTGGTGCACGTGGTGGCCGGGCGCAACGCGGACGAGGCGTACCTCCGGCTGATGGACCACCGCGACGACGTGGGCCATGACGAGGCCGTGGTATGATGCGCGTCGCCGTCGTCGATTACGGCAGCGGCAACCTGGCCTCGGCGGCGCGGGCCCTGGCACGGGCGGCCGACGACGCCGGGCTTGCCGTGGAGGTCAGCGTGACCGCCGATGCGGACGCCGTGGCCGCCGCTGACCGGGTGGTGCTGCCGGGGCAAGGCGCGTTCGCGGATTGCGCCGCCGGGCTGAATGCGGTGGACGGCATGCGGGCGGCGATCGAGCACGTGGCCGCAGCCGGGCGGCCGTTTCTGGGCATCTGCGTCGGCATGCAGCTGATGGCCGACCGCGGCCTGGAGCATTCGGTCACGCCCGGCTTCGGCTGGGTCCACGGCGAGGTCGCGATCATGGACCCGCCCGGGCTGCGGCTGCCGCAGATGGGCTGGAACGAGCTGGAGTTCGAGCCTGGCGCGCACCCGCTGCTGGACGGCCTGCGACCCGGCGACCACGCTTATTTCGTGCATTCCTACGCGCTGCGCGGCGCCGACCCGGCCGACATCGTCGCCACCACCGACTACGGCGGCCCTGTCGCCGCCATGGTGGCCCGCGGCAGCCGCGCCGGCACCCAGTTCCACGTCGAGAAAAGCCAGGCGACGGGGCTGCGCATCCTGGCCAACTTCCTTCGCTGGGCACCGTGAACCGGGCGGCCCTCGGCCCACCCGCCTTGCTGGTCGAGCGGGTGGCGGCGCTGGACGAGGACGACATGCATGCGCTGTGCGAGGCCGCGCACGCCGCGATCATCGACGGCGGCGGCTTCGGCTGGGTGGCACCGCCGGGCGATGCGGCGCTGCAGAGCTATTTTCGCGGCGTGCTGCTGGTGCCGGAGCGGCAATTGTTCATCGGCCGCATGGACGGCATCATCGTCGGCAGCGGCCAGTTGCTGCGCCCGCCGCGCAACAACGAGGCGCAGGCGTTCGCCGCCACCCTGGTGCACAGCTTCGTGGCACCTTACGCCCGCGGCCACGGCCTGGCCCGGCTGCTGACCGCGCGCATCGAGGACGCCGCCCGCGCGCTGGGCTTCCAGGTGCTGAACCTGGACGTGCGCGAGACCCAGGAGGCGGCGATCGCGCTGTACGAGGGTGCCGGCTTCGAGCGGTGGGGCGAGCACCCTTGCTACGCGCGCGTCGGCGGCAGGACGGTACGCGGCATCTTCTATTGCAAGCGGCTGCAGAAGGCGGGGTAGCCGGCCCGCCCATGACGGGGAGCCTTGCATTCCCGCGTTTTCCCCCCCATACCCCCGCCGTCGGCCACCAAGCCGGCAAATTCACACGCGGGGCGCCTTCCTGGCTGAAGCCAGGTCCGGTGCCGCAAGGCCAGGCCCCGCGGAGGTTCAACCGGACGACAGGAAAGCGCCCTCACATGGCAATGCCAGACTTCACCCTCCGCCAGCTACTCGAGGCCGGCGTGCATTTCGGCCACCACACCCGCCGCTGGAACCCGCGCATGGGGCCGTACCTGTTCGGCATCCGCAACCAGGTCCACATCATCGACCTGCAACAGACCGTGCCGATGCTGGACCGCGCGCTCAAGGCGGTGCGCGACGTGACCGCCAACGGCGGCCGGGTACTGTTCGTCGGCACCAAGCGCGCTGCGGCGGAGCATGTCGCCGACGCCGCCAAGCGATGCGGCCAGTACTACGTCAACCACCGCTGGCTCGGCGGCATGCTGACCAACTGGAAGACCATCACCGGCAGCATCAAGCGCCTGCGCC
>CAXSFF010000725.1:0-2870 GCA_964236035.1 uncultured Acetobacteraceae bacterium | reverse complement strand
ACCACCAAGGCCCGCCTCATCGCTGAGCGCGCCAAGGAGGTCTCACAACCAGACACCTAGCGGCTCATCAGGGATAACAGGGATACGTCATAGAAGATGACGTAATCGTCAGTAACGATCTCGATGTTCTGAATCATAATCCAGACGTTCTGTATCAAAACCGGCGATGTCATGACCAAGCCCTTCGACCGTGCCGAGCTTGCTATCTCCAGTCAATCAATGCCCAGCGACAATGCCGATACTGGCTTCTTGGTCAGGAACGCCGGAGTAAGTCAGCCGCCTCGACACCAAGCACGCTGGCCAGCCTGTCGACGACGTCAATGCTGGCGGCATAGTTGCCGCGTTCGAGCGAGCTGACGTAGGTGCGATCGATCTCCGCACGATGCGCCAGCGCCTCCTGGGAAAGGTTCCGCTCACGACGCAGCGTTCGGAGGTTGAACGCGAGAACCTCCCGGATTGTCATGACCGTAAGGTCAGGATCTTGTCGAGTATCCTGCTACGGAGTATACTCGACAAAATATGCTGGAGATGCTCGTGCCATGCCCCTGCCGCCGCCAGAACCTTGTCGGACAGCGCCAGAACACAGGGGCGGGCGCACGACTCGGACTCGTGTTTCTGCCGGATCTTTGGGTGAGCCTGACCTGAAAGCCCGGATCGCCAGGCAGATGGCCCGGCTGGCCCGGCTTGTCCCTGCAGACGAGACAGACGACGAGACCACTGACCCGCGTCTGGGGTCCTGGCCAGGGTGGATCGACCGGCTTGCCGGCGATCTCGCGCTGCAGCGATCACTTGACCCGCTGGCGGCCCTGCGCGGCCTGAGTGCGCTGGACGACATGGTCGGCGAGCTAGACGGGCGGTTCAACGGCATCGACGCCATCCGCGCCCGCCAGAAGGTCATCGTCGCATCTTATCCTTCCTTCCAAGGCGCCCTGATCGACGGGGATGCCCGTGGCCTGGCCGACCGGGTCATCACCCTGGTGACCGAGGATGGCCTGCTGGATGACGACGATCCTGTCCCGCAGCAGCTCCTCGACGCTCTCGGTCGGGACGGGCGCGAGACGGTGGCTCTGCGCCTAGCCGGGTCGGACCGCATGGTACCCTGGATGTGCTGGGATCGGCCCAGACGAGTAGCGGAGGTCCTGCTCGCCGAGCCGGATGTCCAGGACATGCTCGCGCTGATCGTGCGCCTCGGCCTTGGGGAAGTGGTTTCGGCGTCGATGGTGCTCGAGCGCCTCCTGGCAGAAGGGGTGCCTGGCCGGGAGCTTCTGGCGTGGGTGCAGCGAGCCTTGCACGAGCCTGTCCTCGACAGGACAGAGACCGACCTGCTGGTCGAGCGCTGCGCGAGGCGCTGCGAGGTGGATGGCCAGCCGGACCTCGCTCGGCAGATCCGCCGGAAAGCCTTCTTGGTCCTGCATTCCACTGGCGAGGGCCAGGTCGATCGTGCGCCGCGAACCGGACTGTGGCCTCGCATCACAGGAGAGCCAGCATGAAACCGGGGCGTCTCTCGGTTGGCCTGCTGGTGGCGTTTGCGGCCACAGGTGCGGCAGGCTCCGTCGCCCGTGCGCAGGTCGCTGTGCCGCCGGCGGCCGCGGCGGCACTAAGCGGCGCCTACGGGCGCTACGATCCCGCCCGGCGCTGCTGGTCCGCCAGCGTCGCGAACGGGAAGTCGACGACGACGGGCTGCATCGCCGTCACCCGCGCCGAGATGGTCCGCACGCCGGCGGGGGACCGACTGTTCGTCCTGCTGGGCGGCACGGCACACCCCGACTGCCACGTCTGCGGCGGCCTGATTGCCTTTGCGGTGTTCGACACCGGCGCCGCGCCCCGCCTGCTGGCGCACAGTCGCCTCATCGTCGACGGCGGCTACGGCTATCCTGGCGACCCGAAGCAGATGCACCTGGAGCGTCTGGGTGCGGACACCTGGGGGTGGATCGAGGAGACCGGCGACGTCGCGCAAGGCGTGGAGGAGGGACACCTGGTCGTCTGGCTGCCGCGGGATGGCAGGATCGAGGCGGCAGGCACGCTCGACGGCTCGCACAGCAACATGGGCGGCAAATGCAGCATAGTACCGCGCCCTGCCGGGCTGGAGTGCTCCAGCATGGTCGTGACCTACACTGTGTATGCCCGCAACGCGGACGCGCCGAACTACCCGATCCTCCTGCACGCCAGCGGCCGCAAGGATGGGCGGGCTGTCAGGGCAGAGGCGATGGCGGTGTTCGATCCGGGCACGCTCGCCTACGTCCAGAGAGACAAGCTGCCGTGACGAGCGTCTGACCTGTTCACAAGGGAGACAGCACGCGCGATGTGCCCACAATGGGCGCACGTCCTGGCCAAAGGTAAGCGACGTCGGCCCTCCTGGCGCAGCTTGTCCTCGGTCCTGGCATTTTCACCGCGGTCTGCCTCAGGTCCTTGGCGATGCTGACCGTGTCCTCAGCGGCCACCAGGCTTTTGCTCCAGGTTGCGGTTGAGGCGATGCCACCGGTTGCTCAACGTGCCAAATGTCGCCTCGATGCGCCAGCGACCTGAAGCCTCTCACGCTTGGCTCGCGCTTCGTGACCTGGAACATCGAGGTCATAGTCTTGGGCCGCGCGCCCACTGGCTGCGTGTCGTGGGCGCTTGCGGCCGTGACCAGGGCGGCCGGCACGAAGCTCACCGAGGACGCAAGCCATGGGGCGCTTAATGCCGCGCGCCTTCTTGTCGCCGTCGATCCCGCGCGGCCCTTTCTGCGGGCCGGAGACGACGCCCTGGCTGTCCCGGATGGCGGTTCTCAGTTCAGGCGCCCGGCCCCGCTGCGCGCGCACCGCGTGGGTAAGCAGGGCCGCGATGTCGGTCCAGAAGCCTTGACCCGGAAGCGGTCGTGCCAGCTCCGC
>CAXSFF010000724.1:0-2874 GCA_964236035.1 uncultured Acetobacteraceae bacterium | reverse complement strand
GATTGCCGGTGTCGGTGATCGCGACCGCGGGCATCTGCTCCTTGCGGGCGAGTGCGGCGATGTCGGGGACCCGGATCGCGCCCTCGGCGAGCGAGAAGGCAGAGTGGACTCGGAGGTGGACGAAATCTGCGTGCGGCATTGGCCGAAGCTAGCGGCGGGAAGGAAGGAAGCAAGGCCGGGCCCTGCCCGGACCCGCCAGGGGCGAGCCGCCCCTGGACCCGGCGCAACTTAAGAAAGGCCGGTCCAGGGGGGCTCCCCCTGGCGGGTCCAGGGCAGAGCCCTGGCCTTGCTTGCCTTCTCAGTCCTTAAAAGGGTCGAACTCCCCGTCACCCGCCATCGCCACCGCGAACGGCCGCAGCGTGTGCAGCACCCGGATCGTCTCCCCCTGCTGCGCCAGCACCTCCGGCAGCCTGCGATACGCCATCGGGCTCTCGTCCAGGTCCCCGCCGGCCAGCAGCACGCCCCTCTCCTGCAGCCACGCATCCATCTGCGGGCGCGCGAAATTGCGCTTGGCCACCGCCCGCCCGAACAGCCGCCCCGCGCCGTGCACCGTGGAGTACAGCGCCGCGCGCGACCGCTCCCCATCCACCCCCTGCACGATCACCGCGTCGTCGCCCATCGAGCCGCCCACGAACCCGGTCTGGCCCGGAAACGCCGGAGTGGCCCCCTTGCGCACCACCCACAGATCGCGCCCGCCATGGCTCTCTTTCCAGCAATTGTGGACGACCATCCCCTGGCACACGAACGAATGCGTCGCGTGGGACACTGTCAGATCGTAGACATCCTCCACCCCGTCCGACTCCACGGCCTGGACCGTCTGTCCGAACAGCCCTGCGGGCAGCGCCAAATGGCCGATCTTGCTGCCCTGAAGTTGCTGCCTCTCGGCAAATCGGGGGATCTTCTGATTGGCTGCCTTCTGACGATGCCATAGAGGAAGCTGAGCGGAGCTTCCTGCACTCAGGACACACAGATACATCACACACGGCCCATAGTTCGTGTTGCGATGTTCCTTGCGGACCGACGTGATCCGAAGGCCGCATGAGATCGCCAGTTCTCTCAAATCCTCGATCAGGTGCCGGTTGACAGCTGCCAGCGCGGCTCTGCCATGATTGGACGTACGATCATCGGCGACTGACCCATCAGCGTCCACATATCCTGCGAGCAGGGCAAGCTTGCCCGCACGCGACAGATCGAATGCCAGCGGAGGCAGCTTTCTCGTGTGGCTGGTCGCACCGATTCCCATTTCGGTGACGGTCTCGTGCAGCGCCTTGTTGGCCACCGTGAGGCCAAATTCGCCCGCCGCGTTGTTGCGCCACTTCGAGGTCGGCGACAGGCGCATCACAAGACCGAGGTAGTCAGCGGTGTGCTCGTCGTTCAGGCCACCAATGGCAAGCCCGACAGTATGTCCCTGCATGGCTGGTGCGGCGCGCGTCCAGCCATCACCGAGAAATGCTCCGATGAAGCGCGCGAACTCCAACTCCTGAACGCCTTCCGACTCCGTGGCGGTCTCGTAGTAGCCTTCGGCACAGACGACGATGTCACCCGGAACGATTTCTCCCGCACGCTTCCAGGCGAGAGCACCGACGCCTCGCGGATGCCAGGGGCGTTCCGGATGCGGCGCGCAGGTGAGCGATACGACCTGCAGGGGATGATCTTCCGACACGCGGATGCAACGATTGAAGGTGCTGATCCTGAGAATGGCCTTGCGTCCAGAAAGCCACTGTCTTTCCACCGTCGTCGGAACAAGACCCTTGCCTGGATCGAACGCGTAGATCTCATCCCCGGCACGGACGTCGACCATGCGCTTCGGCCCGAGCCGGGTGGGAACGATCTGGTCGCCAGCGATGCAGTAGTTGTGGTGGTTGTGGTGGCTTTCCGTCACCGCGCCGCCGATGATCCGCCGCACGCGCTCAACCACCCACTCGCGCCCGGCATAGGCGTAGCGCCCGGCCAGCTCCATCGCGGCGAGATACTGCCGCCCGACCTCGCCGTCCTCGTCCACCACCGCCGGCGGCACATGCATCCCGTCCCGGCCGCCGGCGAGCTTGAGGTGACGGGTCGCCGCGGTGTGGCCCAGGCCGCGGCTGCCGAAATGCACCCCGATCCAGACCAGGCCGTCCTCGTCCGCCATCAGGTCGACGTAGTGGTTGCCCGATCCCACCGTGCCAAGCTGGGTCGCGGCCTTCGCCCGGTAGTCCGCCATCCCCGACGCCTCCCAGGCCGCACGGTCGTCGAGCAGGGGATGCTCCACCCGCTCGTCGTTCACCCGCCCGACCCCGAACGAGATGACGCGGCGGATGTCGGCCAGGATCTCCGGCGCCCGCGCCCGCACCTCGGCGTACGGCACGTCCAGCCGCACGGCCATGTTTCCACATCCAATATCGAAGCCCACGCCCGAGATGCTGATCTGCCCGTCGTAGGCGATCACCCCGCCGACCGGCTGCGCATAGCCGAGGTGCCCGTCGGCGCAGATCACCCCGGCCACCGCGTTGCCCACCGTCATGCAGCTTCGCATCTGCGTCAGCGTCGACTCCTCGTGCTGCCCGAACACCACCAGCGGGCTGTCGCGATACGCGGCCGGCTGCGGCATCGGCCCGGCGCCCGCGACCGCCGCGGCGGCCACCGTGGCTCGCTCCGCGGTCAGGGCCGCCGTCACCGCAGGGCGATACTCGCACCAGCGCGGCCACGGCTTCGCGTTCACACGCTCGATCCGCTCGTCGGGATCATGCCCCGTCGCCAGCGCCTCCGCGCGGCACAGGGCCTCCACGGACTGGTCATGGGCCGTGCCGCGCGTCATCGGAGGACTCCTCGGGTTCGTAAGAAAGCAAGGCCAGGGCTCTGCCCTGGACCCGCCAGGGCGAGCCGCCCTGGACC
>CAXSFF010000723.1:0-2875 GCA_964236035.1 uncultured Acetobacteraceae bacterium | reverse complement strand
GCACGTCCGACAGCTCCGCCAGCAGCCCCGGCAGCCGCTCCGCCCCAAAAGCCAGCCGCGCCGCCCGCACCCCGCCCCGCGCATCAAGCTGCGGGTCATCGCGAAAGCTCTCCGCCCCCACCTCCGCATTCGCCGCCACATGGTCGCGCAGCAGCCCCAGCCACGCCAGTTGCCCTGCGGTATAGCTCCGCCCCGCCCGCCCCTCCCGCCCCAGCCACAGGTTAAACCGCCGCTCCACCTCCCCCGCCACCGGCTCCAGCACCGCCGTCGCCCCCAGCGCGTAGCGCACCAGCGCCACCAAGTCCGTCACCAGCCCCGCCGGGCTGGGATCGCGCACCGCCGCCCCGTGCAGCCTGCGGTAGCACAGCCACACCTTGGCGCTGCTCAGCAGCCACGGCGGCCGGGCCATCGCCTCCGCCAGGTCGCGCAGCCCGGCATAGGTCAGCCGCCGCCCAGCCGCCGGACGCCCATACAGCAGCGACAGCGCCGCCAGCCCGTCCCGGTTCTGCGCCAGGAAGTCCGAGAACCCCGCCACCACCGTCTCCGCCTGCCGCGCATCGAACCCGGCCGACAGCACGCGGTCGGGCGTCAGCTCGTCCACCACCACCTCGGACCGCACCGCCTCGTCCAGCAGCGCCGTGCGGAACGGCGGGTTGCCCGCCAGCGGCTGCAAGGCGTCCTGCCGCAGCGCCAGCGCGGCGGCGTCCCACCCCGAGCCGTCCGCCGCCGCGCGGGCCTCGATGCAGGCGGGGTCGGCGGAGTCCACCAGCGCGCGGGCCAGGGCGTGCAGCGGCACCGCGCCGGGAACTTGCATCAAACGGGCCTGGGCGGGGGCGTCCAGCCGCCGGGCCAGCCGGGCGATGCGCGCGGCCAGGGTGGCGCACAGGTCCTCGCCGGCATGGCCGAACGACGCGCGCTCGACCAGCTTGGGGAACGAGGCGGCGCGGTCGCGGTCCAGCGGCTCGCTGGCGGCCTTCAGGCTCTCGGTCACGCCCACGGCGTCCACGATCACGAACCGCTCCTTGGCGCGGGCGCTGGGGGTGGCCCGGCGCAGCTCGGAGTCCTTCACCGTGCGGGCGCCGCGGCCCTTCATCTGCTCGAAGTACTGGGCGCTGCGGACATCGCGCAGGAACAGCACGGCCTCCAGCGGGCGGATGTCGGTGCCGGTGGCGACCATATCGACCGTCACGGCGACGCGGAACAGGTGGTCGGTGCGGAAGTCCTGGATCAGTTGCTGCCCGGTCTTGCCGCTGCTTCTATAAGTGATCTTCTGCACCCCGCGGTCGTCCAGCCCCAGCACCTCGCGGGCGATGCCGGTGACGCTCTCGGCGTGGCTCTCGTCGCGGCAGAACACCAGGGTCTTCGGGATTTCCGTGCGCCCGGGGAAAAGCTGGGTGGGCAGGGCGGCGCGGTAGGCTTGCAGCACGGTGCGTATCTGGTTCGGCGCCTCCACCGCGCGGTTGAGCTGCGCGGGGGTGTAGGGCAGGTCCTCCGTCAGCGCCTCCCACCGCCGGGCGCGTGTGGCGCGGTCGCGGTGCGGCACGGTGAAGCCGGCGTCCACGGTGCCGCCGTGCTCGCCGATCTCGGTGCGGATGCGGAACACCTCGAAGCCCACGTTCACGCCGTCCGCAACGGAACGCTCGAACGGATACTCGCTGACCAGGTTGCTGTTGAAGTAGCCCAGGGTGTGCTTGCCCGGCGTTGCCGTCAGGCCGACGGTGAAGGCGCCGAAGTACTCCAGCACCTGCTGCCAGACGCCGTAGATGCTGCGGTGGCACTCGTCCACGATCACCAGGCTGAACCATTCCGGGGGAATGGCCGGGTTGTAGGCGACGGGACGGGTGGTGGTGGCGGCGTCCTCGAAGGCGCTGCGCTCGTCGGCGCCGTCGTCCAGGTTCTCCCCGCGCAGGGCGGCGTACAGGCGCTGGATGGTGGTGATGACGACGTGGGCGTCGGGGTCCAGGCGGGGGCCGCGCAGGTGCTGGACGGCGAACTCCTCGGTGAACAGCAGGTCGCCGCCGGGCGGCTTGTAGCCCTGGAACTCGCGCATCGTCTGGTCGCCCAGGTTGGCGCGGTCCACCAGGAACAGCACGCGGCCGATGCGGGCATGGGTCAGCAGGCGGTGGGACAGGGCGCAGGCGGCGTAGGTCTTGCCGGCGCCGGTGGCCATCTGCACCAGGGCGCGGGGTTCGCCGCGGGCAAGGCTGGCCTCGACGCCGCGGACGGCCTCGGCCTGGCAGTCGCGCAGGCCCGCGGCGTCCAGCGGCGGCACCGCGGCCAGGCGGGCGCGCAGGCGGATGGGACTGGCGAGCAGGGCGCGCAGGGTTTCCGGGCGGTGGACGGCGAAGATGGGTCGCGGCCGGGGCAGGGGGTCGGCGGCATCGCGGAACAGGGTCTCGACGCCGGTGGACAGGTAGAAGAACGCCAGCGGATCGGACCAGCAGGGGTAGTTGGCGGGGGCTGCCGCGCCGTAGCCGGCAGCCTGGGCGCCGGCGCCGAGCAGGGTTGTGCCGGCTGACTTGGCCTCCAGCACGCCGCAGGCCCGGCCGTCGAGGAACAGCATGTAGTCGGCCGGGCCGGTGGGGGTCGGCACCTCGCGCACGGCGACGCCGGGGCCGGCGCGGAGGTTGACGGCCGCACGGTCCTGCACGATCCAGCCGGCGCGGGCCAGCATGGCATCGATGTCCTGGCGGGCGCGGGTCTCAGGCGTCATGCGGGCATTATAGGCGGGATCGGGCGGCGGCCAATGCCGTCAGCCTGCAGGTGCAAGGCAGCTTCATCAGAACGCCTTGGGCAATCCTGCCTGCTTCAATATGCCATTTGCCGTATGCCGGCTGATGATGCCGTTTGGCACGGTGAACTGTGCGTTCGCCAT
>CAXSFF010000722.1:0-2875 GCA_964236035.1 uncultured Acetobacteraceae bacterium | reverse complement strand
GTAAAGGTCCACGTGCCAGCCCAGCGGCGCGATGCGATCGACGATGCGGTGGAACGAGGCCATGGTGTTGGACTGCCCAGCCGCTTCAGGAACGCGAAGCGGCAGCCGTCGGTGCCGGCATCCTGCAGGTCGCGCAGCTCGCGTTCGGTGGTGTCGATGTCGACGTTGGCGATGCCGCTGTAGCGTCCGCCGCTTTGGGCGATGGCGCCGGTGACGGGGCGGTTGTCGCGGCCGTGGCAGCTGGCGTTGACGATCACCGCGCGGTCGATGCCGAGCTTGGCCTGCAAGGCAGCGAACATCGCCAGCGGGGCGTCCGGCGGCGTGTAGGCGCGGCCAGGGCGTAAGGGTAGCGGTCGCCGGGTCCGAAGATGTGGCAGTGGGCGTCGCAGGACTTGGGCGGCAGCTTGAACGCCGGCGTGCGGGTGTCGGGATCGGGACCGGCACCGGCGATGGTCGGAGCGGCGGACATCGGCATCCTCCACGGCCGCGTCTTAGGCGCTGCCTTCCGGGCGCAGCATGGCGGAGGGTATCGGCGGCGTCACCCGCCTTCTGTCACGCCAGCGGCATTGGAGACCGCCTTCTCAGCCATCATTGCGAGGAGCGCTCGCGACAGAGCAACCTAGGGCCGCGCGGCAGGTTTTCGTCGCATGGTTCTGGGTTGCCACACCGCCAAGCGGCGGTTCGCGATGACGGGTATCTAGCTGATGGGTCGCTGTCCGTTGCCAGTGGTACTAGAGGGTGTTCACACCATATCGGCGTCGGTGGCCACAAGTTCGATATCGGCGTAAATCTCGGCCATCGGGATGTCGATGCCGATCTCCGGCAGGTGAAGCGTGGCGTCGACGCCCGAAACCATTTCCGCGACCCAGTCCTCGCCTTTGCGGGCGAACATCGTGGCGCCGGCGTGGGTCTGTTGCAGGATGACGTAGCGCAGTATCGATGACGTTGCCCGGTATTCGGCGTTCTTGACCACCAAATCCTCGTTCGCAGTGCTTTGGCTCAGCACCTCGAACACCACCACCGGGTCGGTGACCACCTTCGCCTGCGGCGGAACCGGCGTGCATACGACGAACGCGTCCGGATAGCGGATGTGTCCGGCCACCATGATCTTCAGCTCGCTGCCGATTGGTCGGCACTTCTGGCCACGCAGTCCATTGCGTAGTGCAACAAGCAGATTTACCTGGATCGCGGCATGGGACATGGTCCCGCCCGTCATCGCGCGCGGCCGGACGCCGTCGAACTCGTAGCGCAGTTCCTGCCGGTCCTCCCAAGCAAGGAACTGGTCGATCGTCATCGGCTGGCGCAGGGCGATGTTCATGCGCTTCTCCCTACCACAACCGCGGCCTACTTCGGCGACAGTCCCGCGATCACCGTCTCCGCATGGTGGAACGCCGTGTTCGCCGCCGGCACCCCGGCGTACACGGCCGCCTGCATCAGCACCTCGCGCAATTCGTCCTGCGTCAGGCCGCCCTGCTCCAGCGCCGCGCGGGTGTGCAGCGTGAACTCCTCCCAGCGGCCGAGTGCTATGGTGATGGCCAGCACGATGATGCGCCGGGTGCGATGGTCGAGGCCCGGGCGGCCCCAGATCTCGCCCCAGGCGATGCGGGTGATGTACTCCTGGAACTCGCCGGCGAACCCGCCGCGCTTCTGCAGCGCGCGGTCGACCCAGGCGTCGCCCAGCACCTGCCGCCGCACCGCGACGCCGTGGTCGAACATCGCCGCGTGCGCCGGCGCCAGCCGCGTTTGCGTGTCCTCGATGAACAGGGTGATCTGCGCCGCCAGCGCCGCCGGCAGCTCGGCCGCCGGGATGTGCCCCGTCGGCAGGCTGACCATCCGCGCGCCCGGCACGGCCGCGGCGATCTTCTCGCCATGCTCGGCCGGCGGCGTGGCGATGTCGAGGCTGCCGTTCACCACCAGCAACGGCACGGCGATCCGCGGCAGCTCGGCCAGCATCTGGTGCCCGGCGATCGCCACGCAGCACCCGGCGTAGCCCTGCGCCGACAGGCCGACGAAGGTCGCGCGCATGGTGTCCAGCATCGGCGGGTCGAGGGCGATGAACGCGGGCGGGAACCAGCGCGCCATGATGGCGTCCACCATCGCCGCCATGCCGTCGGCGCGGATCGCCGCCGCGCGCTGCTCCCACGGCGCGCGCGGCACCTCGGCGGAGCTGTTGCAGATGATGACCTTGTGCAGCCGCTCGGGCGCGTGCGCCGCCATGTGCAGCGCCGTCATGCCGCCCAGCGACAGGCCGCAGACATGCGCGCGCGCCACCCCCGCCGCGTCCAGCACGGCCGCCGCGTCGTACGCCAGCATCGCGATGCTGTAGTCGCCGGCGGGCGCGTCGGAGGCACCATGCCCGCGCGTGTCCATGCGCAGCACGCGGTACCGGGTCACGAGGGCGCGCACCACGCCGTCCCACATGGCATGGTCGCAGCCGACCGAGTTCAGCAGCAGCAGCGCCGGGCGGTCGGGATGGCCGTCCTGCCGCCAGAACAGGCGCACGCCGTCACGGATGGCGAAGGGCATCAGGGTTCTCCGAGGGAACGTTGGATAAAGGCGGCAGTCGAGCCGAGATAGCCGGCCGGGTCGAACAGGGCGTCAAGCTCGGGCAGGTGCTCGGTGACGCGAAGCTCGGCGGCGGCCACCTGGTGCAGCGTGGTGTCGCCGGTGCAGCGCCGCACCAGGCCCTCGACCAGTTCGTGCGCTTCGCCACGGCCGAGGGCAGGGGCCAGGGCCAGCATCAGCCGCTCCGCCAGCACCAGTCCGCGCAGGCGGCCGATGTTGCGGGCCATGGCGTCGGCGTCGACCACCAGGCCGCCCAGCGCTTCCTCCATCGCCGCCAGCGCGCCGCCGGTCGCGAGGCAGATTTCCGCGT
>CAXSFF010000721.1:0-2878 GCA_964236035.1 uncultured Acetobacteraceae bacterium | reverse complement strand
CCTTCTTCATGCCCTCGCGGAAGCACGCCTTGGCCGCGATCTCGAACGCCAGCGCGCTGGAGTCCACGTCGTGGTACTTGCCGTCGACCAGGGTGTACTTGAAGTCGACCGTCGGGAACCCGGCCAGCACCCCCGTCTCGCACTGGTTCCTGATGCCCTTCTCGACCGCCGGCACGTATTCGCGCGGCACGGAGCCGCCAACCGTCTTGTTCTCGAACACGACGCCGGCGTTGCGCTCGTTCGGCTCGAACAGCACCTTCACCTCGGCATACTGGCCGGAGCCGCCGGTCTGCTTCTTGTGGGTGTAGGTCTCCGTGAACGGCTTGCTGATGGTCTCGCGGTACGCCACCTGCGGCGCGCCGATGTTCGCCTCGACGCCATACTCGCGCCGCAGCCGGTCGATGATGATCTCGAGGTGCAGCTCGCCCATGCCGGACAGGATGGTCTGGCCGCTCTCCTGGTCGGTCTTCAGGCGCAGGCTGGGGTCCTCGCCGGCCAGCTTCTGCAGGCCGATGGTCATCTTCTCGACGCTGTCCTTGGTCTTCGGCTCCACGGAGATGTCGATCACGGGCACGGGGAACGCCATGCGCTCCAGCACCACGGGGTCGTCGGAGCTGGCCAGGGTGTCGCCGGTGCCCGTGTCCTTCAGGCCGACGAACGCCGCGATGTCGCCGGCATGCACCTCCTTGATCTCGGCGCGCTTGTCGGCGTGCATCTGGAACATGCGTCCGATGCGCTCCTTGTGGTCCTTGGTCGTGTTCATCACCGTGTCGCCGGACTTCAGCGTGCCGGCGTACACCCGCACGAAGGTCAGCGTGCCGTACTTGTCGTTGATGATCTTGAACGCCAGGCCGGCGAACGGCGCGTCCGGGTTGGCACGGATGCGGCGGCGGTCGCTGTGCTCGCCGTCTTCCTCGCCCTCCTCGGCGGCGATGCTGATGCCGGGCACGTCGACGGGGCTCGGCAGGTAGTCGAGCACGGCGTCAAGCAAAGGCTGCACGCCTTTGTTCTTGAACGCGGTCCCGCACAGCACGGGGCGGAACGCGCCGCTGATGGTGCCCGTCTTGAGCGCCCGCTTCAGCGTCGCGACGCTCACGTCGCCGTTCTCGAAATACTCCTCCATGCCGGCGTCGTCGACCGACAGCGCCGTGTCGAGCAGGGTCTGGCGGGCTTCCTTGGCCTTCTCCATCAGGTCGGCCGGAATCGCCTCGTCGTGGAACTTGGCGCCAAGCTCGCCGCCCTCCCAGATGATCGCCTTCATCTCGACCAGGTCGACCACGCCGATGAAGGTGTCCTCGACGCCGATCGGCAGCTGCAGCGGCAACGCCACGATGTCGAGCTTCTCCTTCAGCGTGTCGAACGCGCGGTAGAAGTCGGCCCCGGTGCGGTCGAGCTTGTTGATGAAGATCACCCGCGGCACGTTGTAGCGGTCGGCCAGGCGCCAGTTGGTCTCGGACTGCGGCTGCACCCCGGCGACGCCCTCGATGATGAACACGGCGCCGTCGAGCACGCGCAGGCTGCGGTTCACCTCGATGTTGAAGTCGATGTGCCCGGGGGTGTCGATGATGTTGATGCGGTGGTCCTTCCACTCGCACGTCACGGCGGCGGAGGTGATGGTGATGCCGCGCTCACGCTCCTGCTCCATGTAGTCGGTGGTGGTGTTGCCGTCGTGCACCTCGCCGATGCGGTGCGACACGCCCGTGTAGTACAGGATGCGCTCGGTCGTGGTGGTCTTGCCCGCGTCGATGTGCGCGGTGATGCCGATGTTGCGAATCTGGTCGAGCGAAGTAACCGCCACGGTAGCCTCCATGCGATGATGGGTGCCGACGCGGCCCCTGCCACGCGCACCGCACAAGCGTACCCTGCGCGCAAGGCGCGTCCGGGGCCGATTTCCCTGGCTGAAATGAACCAGCGTCCCCGACTTTGCAAGAACGGCTTTCTGGAAAGCGGCGTTTTGCCGACGCCGCGGCCGCCATTTCCATCACCCTTCGTAACACGGCGGTAGCGTCTGGCGCGCTAATCTGCGGCCATGGACAGCAACGCCGCCACGCAAGCCATGATCCGCTTCGGCCTCGGGCGCCGGGGAAACGAGCCGTTGCCAGCCGACCCGGCGTCCTGGCTGCGGAGCCAGCTTGCCGCCGCCGACCCCGGCCCCGGCGGACCCAGCCTTGCCGAAGCGTTGCAGGCGCTGCGGCAGGATCGCGCGGAAAAGCCGCCGCCGGGTGAGCCGCGCAGGGTCGGCCAGCTGTTCAAGGCCGAGGTCGATGCCCTGGTCAACCAGGCACTGACCACGGCGACGCCGTTCCGCGAGCGGCTGGTGTGGTTCTGGGCCAACCATTTCAGCGTCAGCCGCCGAGGCAACGGGATCAACGCGACGGCGGGGGATTTTGTGCGCAACGCCATCCGGCCCTACGTCACCGGGCGGTTCGGCGACATGCTGCTGGCGGTTATGCGGCACCCGGCGATGCTGCTGTACCTGGACAACGCCGAGTCGGTCGGGTCGAACAGCCAGTACGGCCTGCGCTCGGGCAAGGGGCTGAACGAGAACCTGGCCCGCGAATGTCTGGAGCTGCACACCATCAGCCCGGCAGCCCGCTACAGCCAGACCGACGTCACCAGTTTCGCCAAGGTGCTTACCGGGTGGTCGGTGGGCCGGGTGGAGGTCGATGCCAACGAGCCCGCCGGGTTCCGCTTCCGCCCCGCCGTGCACGAACCCGGCGAGCAGGCGCTGCTGGGACGCACGATCCCGGATGGCGAGGCGGGTGGCGTCGCGGCGCTTGGCTGGCTCGGCACGCACCCTGCCACCTACCGGCACCTGGCAACGAAGCTAGCGCGGCATTTCGTGGCCGACGCGCCGCCGCCTGGCACGGTCAACCGG
>CAXSFF010000720.1:0-2882 GCA_964236035.1 uncultured Acetobacteraceae bacterium | reverse complement strand
CCTCGTTCAGCTAAAACCCTCCTCAACATGATAGACTTTCCGAACGGACACTAAGGCGAGGTTGTAGATGGACCGCCACTTGAGCGAAACAAGCTAGAGATTGGGAAAAATATTGCTTGACTGAAGCAGCCTACCCGAATCTATGAAATGCGAGTCGTCGCATTAGGGTGTGCTCCGGTTGCGTCGCCAGCCTGAGTATCTTGCTGCGTCTCGATTAGATTGTCCAAGGAGACAAAAGCCGACCGCCGGTGATCGGGCTGGAATACGAGATGGACTGCCGGAGAGTGCAGCGGGAGCAGGTATTGGGGGTGTGAAGAGTGTTGATTGATGCTTGGAAATGGTGGGAGGCAAAGGTAGAGGACTCGGATCGTCGCCTAAGTTAGCCATCCGCAACTTTGGCGACCCTATCTCACGCGTTCGCTGGCGACCGTCGGCAGCTTCGCCGGCTTGGTATCGCGCCGCAGCCGCCGCTCGCCGAGGAACAGCAGGATCGGCGCGGCGATGAAGATCGACGACGAGGTGCCGACCACGATGCCGAACAGCATCACCCACGCGAACCCCGACAGCGACTCGCCGCCGAACAAGGCCAGCGGCAAGCTCGCCAGGAACACCGTCATCGAGGTGCCAAGCGTCCGGTTCAGCGTCTCGTTGATCGAGAGGTCGATCACTTCGCGCAACGGCATCGTCTTGTACTTGCGCAGGTTCTCCCGTACCCGGTCGTACACCACGACCTTGTCGTTGGTGGAGTAGCCGATCACGGTCAGGATCGCCGCCACCATCACCAGGTCGAACTCGATCCGGGTCAGCGCGAGGAAGCCGATCGCCTTGGTCACGTCCAGCAGCAGCGTGGCCACGGCGCCGACCGCGAACTGCCACTCGAAGCGGAACCAGATATACGCCAGGATCATCAACAAGCTGATGCCGAGCGCCAGCATGCCGTTGCGGAACAGCTCGTCCGACACGGACGCGCCGACCGCCTCGTTGCGCTGGATCACGGTGCCGGGTTGCGCCTGCTCCAGCCCGGCGCGCACGCGGGACACCGCCTGCTCGGTGCCGGCCTCCGTCGGCTGGCGATCGAGCCGGATCATCACCTCACGGTCGTCGCCGAACCGTTGCAGCCCCGCCGCCGTCACGCCCTGCGCCGCCAGCCCGGCGCGCAGCTTGGTGAAGTCGGCCGGTTCCGGGGTGCGGACCTCCATCACGATGCCGCCGCGGAAGTCGATGCCGAGGTTGAGCCCCGGATAGAAGAACAACGCCACGGAGATGGATGACAGCACGGCGGAGACGATCAGCCCGGCGAACCGGCCGCGCATGAACTTGATCCGCGTGTTGTCGGGAACCAGGCGAAACATCGGGCGCATGAACATGGACGTAGCCTAGACCGGCAGCAGTTGCGGGCGGCGGGCGCCGTACCAGCGCACCATCATCAGCCGCGCCAGCACGGTGGCGGTGAACATGGTGGTGACGATGCCGACCGTGATGGTGACGGCGAACCCGCGCACGGGGCCGCTGCCGAATACGAACAGCATCACGTGCGCCAGGAACGCCGTCATGTTGCTGTCGATGATGGTGCTGTACGCCCGCCGGAACCCGGCCTCCAGCGCCGCGACGGGCTTGCGGCCAGCCAGCGTCTCCTCCCGGATGCGCTCGTTGATCAGGATGTTGGCGTCCACCGCCATGCCCAGCGTCAGCAGGATGCCGGCCATCCCCGGCAACGTCAGCGTCGCCTCCAGCAGCGACAATATGGCCAGCATCAGCACCAGGTTGACCACCAGCGCGACGTTCGCGAACCAGCCGAACAGGCCGTAGAAGGTGCCCATGAAGCCGATCACCAGCAGGAAGCCGACGCCCAGCGCCAACGCCCCGGCGCGGATCGAGTCCGCCCCCAGCTCCGGCCCGACCGTGCGCTCCTCCACCACCGTCAGCGGCGCGGGCAAGGCGCCGGCGCGCAGCAGCACGGCCAGGTTGGTCGCCTCCTGCGCGCTGAACGAGCCGCTGATCTGGCCGCGGCCGCCCAGGATCGGCGTCTGGATCACGGGTGCCGTCAGCACCTTGTCGTCCAGCACGACGGCGAAGCGGTGGCCGACCTGCGCCGTGGTGATATCGGCGAAGCGGCGCGCGCCCGTCGAGTCGAACACGAAGTTCACCACCCAGCCGCCGCTCTGCGTGTCCTGCGACGGGCTGGCGTCGGTCAGGCTGGCGCCGTCCAGCTCGACCCGGCGGCGCACCACCACGCGGTTCGCCGGGTCGTTCTCCAGCGGCAGCGACTCGTCGCCCGGCGGCGCCGGCAGCTTGGGGTCGGCGGCCTCGTCGAGCAGGTGGAACGTCATCTTCGCCGTGGTGCCGAGCAGCTGCTTGATGCGCGCCGGGTCGTCGATGCCGGGGAGCTGCACCACGATGCGGTCGTTGCCCTGGCGGGCGATCTGCGGGTCCAGCACGCCCGTGGCGTCGATGCGGCGGCGCACGATCTCGATCGACTGCTGCACGGTGGCGCTGGCCCGCTCGGTCATCGCCTGCTCGTCGAGGGTGAGCGCCAGGCTGCCGTCCGCCAGGGTGGCGACGTCGAACTCGGGCGTCGCCGTGCTGCCCTGGGCCAGCTTGCGCAGCTCGGCGATGGCGGCGGGGGTTTGCGCCGGGTCACGCAGCGTCACCACCACGCGGTCCTGGCCCGGCGGCTGTGCCAGGGCGCGGTACTTGCCGAGCAGGGCCTGGCGCGCGCCGTCGACGATGGTGGCCAGGCGTTCGCGCCGCACCGCCGCCATGTCGACCTGCAACATCAGGTAGCTGCCGCCGCGCAGGTCGAGCCCGAGGTGCACCTGCCGCCACGGCACCCACGCGGCCGGCGCCGGCAGCAGGTTGGGCACGCACAGCAGCGCGCCGAG
>CAXSFF010000719.1:0-2891 GCA_964236035.1 uncultured Acetobacteraceae bacterium | reverse complement strand
AAGTACACCCACCGGGTCGGCTCGGCCTTCACCCGGCGGCTCACCAGGACCACCTCGGCGTGCACCAGCCCGGCGTCGCCCACCATGGAGCGGCCCGGCTCGATCAGGATCTCCGGCAGGTCGTTGCCGAAATGCGCCGTCATCGCGTTCATGATCGCCGTCGCGAAACGGTCGATGGTCGGCACCTCGTCGCGGTAGCGCACGGGGAAGCCGCCGCCGAGGTTGACCATGCGCAGGTTGACGCCCGCGTCGCGCAGGTCGGTGAACAGCATGCCGACCTGGCCGATCGCGGCCTCGTAGGCGGCCGTGTCCATCTGCTGGCTGCCGACGTGGAACGACAGGCCGTACGGGTCCAGGCCCAGCGTGCCGGCGCGCACCATCAGCTCGCGCGCCGACTCGATGGTGGTGCCGAACTTACGTGACAGCGGCCAGTCGGCGCCCTTGTTCTCGACCAGGATGCGGCAATACACCTTGGCGCCGGGGGCGTGCTGGGCGAGCTTGTCCAGCTCCTCCTCCGAATCGAAGGCGAACATGCCGACGCCGGCGGCGAACGCGCGCTGGATCGCCGACACCTTCTTGATGGTATTTCCGTAGCTGATGGCGCCCGGCTCCGCGCCGGCGGCCAGGCACATGTCGATTTCCTCGAACGAGGCGGCGTCGAACGCGCTGCCAAGGCCGACCAGTCGCCGCAGGATCGGCTCGGCGGGGTTGGCCTTCACGGCGTAGTAGATGCGCGCCAGCGGCAGGGCGTCGCGCAGGGCGCGGAAGTTCTCCTCCACGCGGTCGACGTCCAGCACCAGGCATGGGGTCGCCGGGTTGTGGTCAGCCAGGAACCGGGCGATCTTTGGGGTCATCGCGCAAAGCCTTCCTATGTCGGGCGTCCGCCTGTTGAAGGCGACGGACGAAAGTTGACGAAACGGTCGAACGAACCAGCGAATGGAGTAGTCGTTTGCCAGAACGCTTGACGTCGTTGCGTAACCCCGAGGGCCAGAGGCACGTGCGTTGCTGCGTGGACCGCGCAGATAGGGCCATCGACCCCCCTACGCAAGCGCTAATTTGGGCACCGCCGCAAAAAAACGTTAATGCTGTTAACCCTCTGTAAGGCCAAGCTACTTACGCCATCTCGACAGGTCTTTGCGTCACGCCGCCCCAACCTCTGGAGGATATATCCTGCAGCCTGAACCCACCCCGCCCGTCGAATCGGACGACCCCGTCCGGCGGCTGACGGCGCGCGCCGACGTGATCGACCCCGTGCGCGCCGTGTCCAGCCCGGAGGCGGAGGGGCTGGGCCGCCTGGCGCAAAGCCCGGTCGACATCCCGTGGCAGGGCTGGCGCCGGGTGCTGGCCCGCACGGGGCGGGAGATCATCTCCGACCGGGTGGCGCTGGTGGCCGCGGGCTGCGCCTTCTACGCGACGCTGGCGCTGTTCCCGGCGATCAGCATGCTGGTTTCGCTGTACGGCCTGCTGTTCGACCCGGCGACGGCGGAGCCGCAACTCATGGTGCTGCGCGACCTGCTGCCGCCCGGCGCCTACGCCCTGATCGAGCAGCGCGTGCACGAGGTGGTGGCGCGTCCGCCCGGCAGCCTGACGTTCAGCCTGGTGGTCAGCGTCGCCATCACGCTGTGGTCGTCGGCGACGGGCACCAAGTCGATCATCTCGGCGCTCAACCTGGCGTACGAGGAGCGCGAGCAGCGCAGCTTCCTGGTGTTCCAGGCGACGGCGCTGGCGATGACGCTGATCGCGCTGGCGGCGGCGGCGTTCGGCATCGCCGTGCTGGTGGCGTTGCCGCCGACGCTGGCGTTCCTCGGCTTCACGACGGGGTCGGCCACGCTGGCGCGGATCGGCAGCCTGTTGGTGCTGCTGGGCTTCGTGGTGGCGGCGCTGTCGCTGCTGTACCGCTACGGGCCTTGCCGGGTCGGCGCCAAATGGAAATGGGTCACGCCCGGGTCGCTGGTGGCGACGGCGCTATGGCTGGTGGTGTCGGTGCTGTTCAGCTTCTACGTCGGCCATCTCGCGAGCTATGACGCGACCTATGGGCCGCTGGGCGCGGTGGCGGGCGTGATGATGTGGTTCTACGTCACCGTCTACGTCGTGCTGCTCGGAGCCGAACTCAATGCCGAGCTGGAACTGCAGACGGTGCATGACAGCACGGACGGTCCGCCATTGCCGCCTGGGCGGCGCGGCGCGTATGTCGCCGACCACGTGGCGCGGAACTGAACGACGCGACATCGCCAAGCTCGTCCTCGGACGCCTCCGCCACTTCGACCGGCTCCGCCGATGTGGGCGCGATCGACACCAGGCCACGGCCGCGCCCGAGCAGGCCGATCTGCCGCGCCGCGCCCTTGGACAGGTCGATCTTGTCGCTGCGCGCGCCCATGCGGTCGTTGATCAGCACCACCACCGACTGCCCGGTCTCGTGCATGGTGACGCGGACATGGCTGCCCAGGGGCAGCGAGCCGCTGGCGGCGGTCATGCGCTCCTGGTCGAACACGTCGCCGGTGCTGGTGCGCAGCCCCTGGTGGCGGGCGCCGTACCAGGAGGCCACCGCGACGTGCTCCTCCATGGCGTCGCCGGCGGCCGGGACCATCGCAACGAAGGAGGCGAGCAATCCAGGTAGGAATCGGTTGAGCGGCATTGTTGGCGAGGCTCCGGGATGGACGTGGGATGACAATGGTCCCAGGCGAGCATCCAAGATCAAGCGGTAACTTCCCCGAGAGACGCCGGAACGATCTGTTTATGGGCCGGTGCATGTGCCACTGAAACCACACTGAAGCGATGCCAGGGCATCATCAGAGCATCTTTATAAATATTTTATCTTAATCAATACTGAATTGTCCCGGCTCGGCGAGCCTGTTTACGGCAGATGACTCTCAAAACGCAAAGCTCGCCCG
>CAXSFF010000718.1:0-2892 GCA_964236035.1 uncultured Acetobacteraceae bacterium | reverse complement strand
CGCCCGTACTTCGGTTCGGGCGGCCTAGGCACGGCTGTTGACGTGATGCAGCTGTCGGTCTCTAGACGGGGCGCATGCTTGGTTGCCAGTTGCTTGTCACCAAGTAGGGCAACAGCTTTATCCCATGCGCCTTGAACTCAGGCGTATATCGCTTCCGCTTGCCCGTCGTCGCGCCTAGCGTAATTGCTCACGTCCCCCGATCTGGTCGAGCGGTGCAGGGCGGCGGCTGCGAGGGAGCTACGTTGAGATTTGTGTTGCGCCGGGGATCAGAACGTGAGTCAACCTGCCCATGGCCCCGGCGCTCGACCTCGCTGTGCTGTCGTCCTTTGAGAAGGACGCGCTGATTTCAACGCTGTTGGCGCAGGTCGACGCGCTGGTGGCTCGAGTTGCTGCGCTGGAGACTGAGAACGCGGCCTTGCGGGAGAAGCTGAAGGCGCCGCCGAAGACGCCGGATAACTCCGGCACGCCGCCCTCGCAGGGGCGCAAGGCGAATGGCGACGGCAAGCCCAGCCCCAAGACCACGACGCACGCCGGAGCGCACCGCCCGCTGCATCCCAACCCGACCCGTTGCGAGGCGGTCCGCGCGGAGCGCTGTCCGCACTGCCGCGCCGACGTGACGGGCGTGGTCCAGGCGGCGGTGCAGACCTACGACTGCATCGAGATCCCCGAAATCGCCCCGGATGTGACACGGGTGGTCCTGCACAGCGGCGTCTGCCCCTGCTGCGCCGGGCGCTTCAAGGCGTCTCCCCCGGCCGGGTTGGAGCCGGGCTCGCCGTTCGGCCCCAACCTGCGCGCCTTCGTGCTCTACCTGCGCTTCGGCCAGGCCATCCCGTTCGAGCGCCTGGCGCGGCTGATGCGTGACCTGTTCGGGCTGGAGATCAGCGAGGGGGCGCTGGCCAATATGCTGCAGGACAGCGCGCCCGCCTTCGCGGCGCAGACCAGCCTGATCAAGCAGCGGCTCCTGTCCAGCACGGTGCTGGCGTCCGACGAGACCAGCGTGCGCGTTGGCAAGAAGACCTTCTGGACCTGGGTGTTCCACCACGCCGACAGCGCCTGCTTTGTTATCCGTCCCTCGCGTGGCAAGACGGTGATACGCGAGTTCCTCGGCGATGTCCGCCCTGCAGTCTGGATCTCCGACCGCCTCGGCGCCCAGATGGGCTGGGCCAGCAGGGACCATCAGGTCTGCCTCGCCCATCTGCTGCGTGACATCCAGTACGCGATCGATGCCGGCGACGCCGCCTTCGCCCTCGGCATGAAGCATCTGCTGCAACGGGCTGTGCGCATCGGCCACCGTCGTCCGGCGCTCGCCGACGCCACCTTGGCCGCCTACCACGCCCGGCTCCAACGCGCGCTCGACGCCCTGTTCAAGATCGTGTCGGACAACAAGGCGGGGCTGAAGCTCCAGCGCATCATCAAGCGCTTCCGCCAGAACCTGTTCGTCTTCCTCACCAACCGCGAAGTGTCGCCCACCAACAACGGGTCCGAACAAGCGCTGCGGCCCTGCGTCATCTTCCGCAAGGTCACCAACGGCTTCCGATCCCTCTGGGGTGCCGACCTCTATGCTGATGTCCGATCCGTCATGGAAACGGCGCGACGGCGAGGGATCGGCATGCTCCCAGCCCTCCGCCTTACTCTTCAGGGCAACCCTTTGGCTGCCACATAGCACTCCGAACGCCGCGGCTGCGACTACGGACCTCCTTGTCGGGATCGGCTATGGCAGGCAGCACTTCTTGTATTTCTTTCCGCTGCCGCATGGGCACGGATCGTTGCGGCCAACCTTGGCGGATCGGGGCGACGCCCGGGTGTTCTGCTGAACACTGGCCGCATCCAGCCAGGGGAAGCCACCCGCCGGCAGGACCATATACTTCGGTGCAGGTGTGGCGCGGCCGGCCCTCAAGCCGAGGGCAATTTCCACATCCTCTACGTCGCCGGCAATCGAGATATCGACCGCATCCCGGCGGAACGCATCCCGGATCGCGTCAATCGCCTCAACTGCTTCCAGGTCGATCAAGGCCCACACCGCGAAGCCACTGATCGTTGGGTCCGCCTCAGCCCGTGGTTCCAGCATCCGCACCAGGATGCCGACGCATTCGGCCCGACACTCTGGATGCCGGGCGGCGATTTCCTTGATCCCGGATAAGGCTGTGGAGACCACCGGTTCCGGGCTTGACCGATCCGACAAGAATGCGGAGAGAGGCGAAATCGCCGCCTGCCCGATCATGCCGAACACCGCCGGAAGTTCTTCGGCCGCCGCCTCGTCATCCTCGGCCGCTCCGAGGAGCGCCAGCAACGGCAAGACCGCCTCTTCGGCACGCAACTGCCCCAAAACACGCCAAGCGTGCGTGGAAGCCCACACCTCGCTGCTGGCCGAGTCCGCTTGATTCAACGCGGCGTCACAGGCCATGCGGATCAAGTCACCAACATGCTCGCGCCGAAGTCCGAACCGCGCACAATAATCAGACCACTCGGATGGATTGTAGCTGCGAGCCTTGCCAATGCTCAGGAGTTGTTGAACCGGGGCTGCATAACCGGCACCGAGTTCGCCCTCTGCAGATCCGTTCATGGCAAGCCAACCATCACCCATGCGGCCGATATAGTGAGATACTGCGACCGACCCAATAGCAGGGAGCTTCGCCTGCTTTGGCATCCGCGCGGCCGATCGCGTGGCAGATTATGCCCCTGGGGACGTGAGCAATTACCCACGAATTGTCGGAATGCTGTTCTCGATACCTGTGCCGAACATAAACGGGGTAATCATGGTGGATCTTCCTTATCCGGTCTCAATCAGCGCATCCCAAGGATGCGGAAGCTTACTAGAAGAAGGGCTTTCCTCTCCAGGTCACGACGGCGACCAGCAGCAGGATGGCGAGGGCGTGGACCGAGAGGTCCATG
>CAXSFF010000717.1:0-2905 GCA_964236035.1 uncultured Acetobacteraceae bacterium | reverse complement strand
TTCCCCAGTTTCTTGTAACGGCCTGACCTGCGGGTTGGGCGGCTGCTGGCGTCAGATGCTTCCAGGTTGTGGGGGTGGGCGCTGGTGGTTCGACTGGGGAAGCTTGTTATGATCCTTGACCTTCATCGCCAGGGCTTGTCGGTGTCCGACATCGCCCGCCGTGCCGGGTTGGACCGCAAGACGGTCCGCAAGTACATCGCCCGCGGCCTGGAGCCGCCGGCCTACAAGCCCCGCAAGCCGCGGGCGCTGCTGATCGACGGGTTCGCGCCCTACCTGCGGGAGCGGCTCGCGTCGTATCCGGAGCTGAGCGGCCGGCGGCTGTGGCGCGAGGTGCGCGAGCTGGGCTTCAAGGGCGGCTACACGTCGGTGACGGGGTTCCTGCATGACATCCGTCCAGCGCCGGCGCTGGTGTTCGAGCGCCGGTTCGAGACGCCCGCGGGCCGGCAGGCGCAGGTGGACTTCGCGCAGTTCCGCACCGAGTTCGCCGACGATCCCGGCCAGATGCGGATCGTGTGGCTGTTCTCGATGGTGCTGGGGCACAGCCGGCTGATCTGGGGCCGGTTCGTCGCCCACCAGGACCTGCAGACGGTGCTGCGCTGCCACATGGCGGCGTTCGAGGCGCTGGGCGGGGCGCCGTCCGAGATCCTGTATGACCGCATGCGCACGGCGGTCGTGGGCGAGGATGCCGAGGGCGTCGTCGTGTTCAACAAGAGCCTGGTCGAGCTGGGCCGGCACTACGGCTTCCTGCCCAAGGCGTGCCGGCCGTATCGTGCCAAGACCAAGGGCAAGGTGGAGCGCCCGTTCCGCTACATCCGCGAGGACTTCTTCCTGGCCCGCAGCTTTCGTGATCTCGACGACCTCAACGCCCAATTCCGGCAGTGGCTGGACGAGGTTGCCAACGCGCGGACGCACGCCACCACGCAGCGTGTTGTATCCGAGCATTTCGCAGACGAGCGGCCGAGCCTGCAGCCGCTGCCAGCAGGCCCGTTCCAGGCAGTGCTGCGGCTGGACCGGCGGATCACCCGCGAAGGCATGGTTTCGGTGGACGGCAACCTGTATTCGGTGCCCGACCTGACGCGCAAGCGGGCGGTCGAGGTGCAGGTGCTCGCCGGCGAGGTGCGCATCTACGAGGGTGACGCGCTGATCGCCGCCCATCCCGTGCTGGAGGGCAGCGGCCGGCGGCAGATCGCAGCCGGGCACCGGCGCCTGCCACCGCCAGCTAACAGCGAAACGTTGCGGTCAGGGTCCCCGGCCGTTCCGCCCGCTGCTCGCCCAGGCGACGCAGTGAGCAAGCGGCCGCTGGAGTTCTACGAGGCTTTCGGCCGCCGGCTTGCTGGCGGCGAGCTTGCGGAATGAGGGCGCAAGACACTGGCCCGGCGACGCTTGACCGTGTACGGCGCAACCTGGTCGGGCTTCGGATGCCGCGGGCGCTGGAGGTGCTGGACCACACGATGCAGCAACTCGAGCGCGGCGAGATCGGCGCGGTGGAAGCGATCGACACGCTGCTGGCTGAGGAGTTCACTGGACGCGAGGGGCCGCGGGTCAAGGCGGCGCTGCGGATGGCGCGGCTGTCGACGGTCAAGACGCTGGCAAGCTTTGACTTCTCGTTCCAGCCGTCGCTGGACCGCAACCGCATCCTGTCGTTGGCGCAGCTGGCGTTTATCGAGCGCAACGAGGTCGTGCACCTGCTCGGCCCGCCCGGCACCGGCAAGTCGCACCTGGCCATCGCGCTCGGGGTGGAGGCGGTGCGGGCCGGGCGCAGCGTCTACTTCTCGCCCTTGGCCGACATCGTCGCCTCGCTGGCCCGGGCCGAGCGGGAGGGATCCTTGCGTGAGCGCATCCGGTTCCTGAGCCGGGCGTCGCTGCTCATTGTAGACGAGATTGGCTACCTGCCGGTCAGTGCCAGCAACGGCAACCTGTTCTTCCAACTGGTCAACGCCCGCTACGAACGGGGTGCCATGATCCTGACCTCCAACCGCGGCTTTGGCGAGTGGGATCAGGTTTTTGGCGACAGCGTGGTCGCCGCGGCCTTGCTGGACAGGCTGCTGCACCACGCGACCGTCGTGCAAATCGAGGGATCAAGCTACCGGCTGCGCCAGCACGCCGACCTCGTGCCCGAAGCGATGCGCGCACGCCCCGCGACGGCTGCGGCATCACCAAAGCGCCGCGGCCGGCCACCAAAAGCGGAGGTTCCCGATCCCACCATCGGCTGATCACCGTCGCACTGCTTGGGGAATATTACTTTGGAACATTCGGGGAAGATTCAGCCGGCGTTGACACTGGGTCCGCTGGGCCACCAGCATCTCACGATGCTTAAGGATGATGCCGCTGGCCTGTTGGGCGATCGTCTTAACCACCACCGAGCGGATGGTGGAACGCGACGCCGCCTCACTGATCGCCTCGGCGTCGTGGCGGTCGTTCTTGGTCCGCTTGACAAACGGCTTGACGTATCGCAGCAGGATCAGGCGAACCTGATGACCGAGCTTGCTTAACAGCCAGCCCCAGTGGTGTGACCTACCGCACGCCTCCAGCACCACCTCGGTTGCATCCAGTTTGGCAAAGAAGGTTTCTACCTGGGCACGCTTAAGTTCGCGCCGCTGCACCGGGCGTTCCCGCTCATCGACGCCATGCAGCGTGAACACGTGCTAGGACGTGTCGATCGCAATACGCTTAAACTTCATCTGGATGGTCCTTGGGGTTCGCGGAGGAATAATCGAACCAACGCGGTGTTGAGAACGCAGGGATAGAATCGCGAATGGCTTATCCTGGGTTCCGGGGTGCTAAGGGACATGCATAAAGGAGCATGACATCAGACCCCTGCAAGGTTGCTGAACAGGGCCTTACTTTTCTGAGAGTTCTAACTTGAGGTAGCTGTCGGCCTTTGTCATTCTGTTGGCTTTTGTGG
>CAXSFF010000716.1:0-2908 GCA_964236035.1 uncultured Acetobacteraceae bacterium | reverse complement strand
GGGTGCTGGCCGGCGGCGATGCTCTAGATGCGGTGGCGGCGATGCGGCGCGGCGTGGCTGCCGACGCTGCGCACGTGGAACACGCCGGCTCGGCTGCCGAAGCCGCGCTCGTGGAAGAAGCTGTGCTCGCGGAGGAAGCCTCGATCGTGGAGAGAGCCCCGCCCGTTGAACACGACGAAGTGGCGATGGCGGCCGTAACGGCTGTAGCCGCCGCCATAGGCGTAGGAGCGGCGGCCCTCGACCTCGGGGGCCTCGGCGACCTCCTCCTCGACGCTGTCGCGGGCCGAGCCGCGCAGGTCGCGCGGCGCCGGGTTCATCATCGGCATGGCGGCGCTCGGCGCGGCGGCGGCAACCATCATGCCGCGGTCGGGCCGGTTGTAGATGAAGCCGAACGTCGGATAGATGCTGCCGTAGTCGCCACTGCGGCCCAGGCCGACGCGCACCGCGGTCCAATCGTTGGCCGGTGACACGTCCACCACGGAGACCGCGCGGCTGATCCTGCCGCCCGACCCCCAGTTGGCATGGTCCACCACCACGGTGCGGCCGTCGACGATCATGTTGACCACGGCGACGTGGCCCATGCGCATGGCCCCGTTGGCACGGAAGTTCAGCACGCTGCCCGGCTCCGGCCGGCTGCCGCGCTGATACAGCCCGGCGGCATGGTCCCACCAGGTGTTGGCGTTGCCCTCAAGCTCGATGCCGCTGTCGGCGCGGGCGAAGGTCACGCACTGGATGCCGCCGCTGTGGCCGCTGCTGGCCGCGACCGCGTCGCCGGCGTCGCGAAACCGGGTGGCGAAGCGGCCATGGCTGGTGCGTATCCAGCTGCCGGAGCGCAACGCGACATGGGCGGCGGCAGTGTTGAAGCCACCGCCCTCGAAGAACTCGTGGCCACTGAAGAAGCTGATGCGGGACGGTGCGGCGTGGCCGGTATGGCGGGCGCTGGCGGGGCCGGAAACGCCCAACAGACACATGGCGCCAAGTGCAAGACGGGCGCCAAGTGCAAGACGGGCGCCAAGGGCGAGACTGCGAACACTGCCGGCACCGATCATATCGTCATCCCCACGAAGTCACTCCGTCGTGAGTTGGCTATCAATGCGGTCCGCGGGCGGCAAGCCGGTTATGTCGGATTGTTGCAATCCGGTGAGTGTCTGTCGAAAACGCCCGGTCGCGAACCATGTTCTAACGATTAAAGTCCTAATCACAGGGCCGTGATGCAAATGGATCGTTGCCGGCTCGGCGCACCATGCCCCGAGCCGCGTCACTTGCAGGCCGTGACCATGATCTCCACCAGGTAGCCCGGGGCTGCCATCTCGGCCTGCACGCAGGCACGGGCGGGGGCGCCGTCCGTTGCCAGCCACTCGGTCCACAGCGCGTTCATCGCGTCGCGGTCGCCGATGTGCTTGAGCCAGATCTGCGCCTGCAACAGCCGCGTCTTGTCGGTGCCGTGGGTTTCCAGCAGCTCGTCGATGGTGGTCAGCACCTGCCGGGTCTGGCCGCCGATGTCGGCGGAGGTGTCGTCGGCGGTGATGCCGCTCAGGTAGACGAAGCCGTGGTATTCGACGGCCTTCGCCAGGATATTGTTGGGCTGGGTGCGGATGATGCGGCTCATGATGGTCTCCTTCGGGGTGGTCGGATTGGTGCAGGCGGCGCTACGGGCCGTTCTCGGTCGGGACCCGGTTGACGTCGCGGCTGAAGCTCGGCGCGTTGCCGTCGGCCGACGGCGCGCCGGCGGCGTTCTTGATGTTGACGCCGTCGCTGTCGACGCAGGACGACATCAACTGGTCGCGCGCGAACCGGCGGCTCAGCCCGGCGCTGGTGATGCCGCTGTCGAACGACGTCGAGAACGGGGTGTCGGTGTTGTCGCGGAACGACAGCAGGTCGCGGTTCTGCCGGTTGAACTCCTGCTCGGTCCGCGCGCGGCAGGAGCTGAGCAGGCCGGCATCGCGCCTCGGATGGACTGAGCCGGCGCATCCTGCCAGGCACAACCCAGCCAACAGAGCTCCGACGGGCCGGCGGTATGCGTTCATGCGAGGCTCCTCAGATGGCCAGTGTGTCGATGGTGTCGCGGAACCGCGCCTCATCGAAGCGTGCTTCCGCCGAAAGCGGGGCGGAGGCGGCAAGGCGCAGCACCGCCGGGTGCAGCCGGGCCAGCCCCGCCTCGAACGCCAGCAGGCGGGCGGCCCACGGCGCCCGCGCCAGCAGGTCGACCAAAGCCAGCAGGCGCAGGCAGAGCGACACGCCGTAGCTGGTCTGCAGCGCCGCGACCCGCTCGACGCCGGCGGCCCAGCAGCGCGCGTCGCGGTCGGTCAGCGCCAGTTCGGTCACGGTGCCGTCGTCGCGGTCGAACACGAAGCGGCGGCAACTGCCCCAATCCGCCCCCGTGCTGTGGGCGGCCTCCCGCGCGGCGTCCCAGGCGGCGGCCAGGTCGCGGCCGCGCACCGCCGGCAGGCCCTCGGGCGGCATGGCGAGGCGATGGGTCACGCCGTCCTCAAGATCGGCTGGATGTCTCGCGGGGATCACCCGGCGAAGATGGACCGGGCCACCGGCGATGTCACGCCGGGAGGTCAAGACTTTCCAGCGTGTCGAAATCCCGCAACACCCCCTCGTCCAGCTCCACCTCGGCGACGGCGTCGGCGTGCTGGCGCAGCAACCGGCGCGCGCCCACGTCGCCGGTCAGCGCCATTATGGCGGCGAAGTAGCGGCGGTCCCACAGCACGGGGTTGCCCTGCTGGCCGGCGTGGGTCGGCGCCACGATGGTGCGGCCCTCCTCGGGATCGTAGGCCTCGATCAATTGGTCGATCGCGGCGCCCGCCACCAGCGGCATGTCGCCCAGCACCACCAGCGCCGCCGTGCTGGCCGCCGGCACCGCCGCCAGCCCGGCGCGCAGGCTGGCCGACAGCCCGGCGGC
>CAXSFF010000715.1:0-2918 GCA_964236035.1 uncultured Acetobacteraceae bacterium | reverse complement strand
GGAGTGCCTCGGATGATCGGTGCATGACGCTTTGGGTGCGCTACCAGGGCGGATGCGGCACGCTGGTGGGCGACACGGTCGTGCCGCACGCCGGCGACATGTTCAGCGGCGCCGCGCCCGCCGGGGAGCCTGTGCCGTTGGCGGGGCTGGAGCTGCTGCCGCCCGTCGACCCCGGCAAGTTCATCGGTTTGTGGAACAACTTCCACGCCGCCGCGGCCAAGTTCGGGCAGGCGATCCCGGACACGCCGCTGTACTTCCTGAAGGCCACCAGTTCGCTCCTGCCACCCGGCGGGATCATCCGCCCCCGCCGGGTATGCCGGCAAGACGATCTACGAGGGCGAACTCGGCATCGTCATCGGCCGGCGCTGCACGGCGGCCGACCATGCGGAGGCAGAGGCGGCGATCTTCGGCTACACCTGCGTCAACGACGTCACCGCACTCGATCTGCTGAACGCCGACCCGTCCTTCCCGCAATGGGCGCGGGCCAAGAGTTGCGACAGCTTTGGCCCCGTCGGTCCAGCGATCGCCACCGGCCTCGACCCGGCGACGCTGGTGGTCCGCACGCTGCTGAACGGCCGCGAACGGCAGAACTACCCCGTTTCAGACATGATCTTGCCGCCCGCCCGCATCGTCAGCCTGCTGTCTCGCGAGATGACGTTGATGCCCGGCGACCTGATCGCCTGCGGCACCTCGCTAGGCGCGCTGCCGCTGCGGCCGGGTGCCGAGGTCACGGTGAGCATCGACGGCATCGGCGCCTTGACCAACCACTTTGCCGGCGAGGCGTGAGCCAAGCTCGGATTTGGCGTTCTTGCGCGGGTTTCCGTAAAGGTCGCTAAAGCCGCGCACGGTGCTGGTCGACCGGAGACTGGCCTGCATGACGGCAACCATCGCAGAGATGATCGCTTCCCTGACCGGCCCGCGCGCGATCGGGGCGCCGGGCCGCGACTGGCTTGACGGACCCGGCCTCGCACGCCTTGCGGCAGAGGTCGGCGCGACGCTGGCCGCTTGCGGCATCGGGCCCGGCGACCGGGTGGCGATCGTGCTGCCGAACGGGCCGGAAATGGCCACCGCCTTCCTGACCGTCGCCGCCGCGTGCTGCGCCGCCCCGCTGAACCCGGGCTACAAGGCCGACGAGTTCGAGTTTTACCTCTCGGACCTGCATCCCGCCGCCATCATCCTCGCCGCCGGCGAAACGGGCGCGGCCAAGGAGGTCGCCTCCCGCCTGCACATCCCCGTGTTGAGCCTGGAGGTCGAGGGCGCCGCCGCCGGCGTGTTCCGGCTGCAGCCGCCACCGGGGCAGCGGCGGCGCGGACCGTCCGGCCGGCGCAACCGGGCGACCCGGCGCTGGTGCTGCACACCTCCAGCACTACGGCCCGGCCCAAGATCGTGCCTTTGACCAACGCCAACATCACGGCTTCCGCCCGCCACATCGCCGAGGCATTGGCGCTGCAGCCCGGCGACACCTGCCTCAACGTCATGCCGCTGTTCCACATCCACGGGTTGATCGCCGCCGTGACGGCCTCGCTCAGCGCGGGGGCCGCCGTCTCATGCACGTCCGGTTTCAACGCGTTCAAGTTCGGCGAGCTGCTGGGCGAGGTGCAGCCGACCTGGTACACCGCCGTCCCGACCATGCACCAGGCCATCCTGATGCGGATGCGCGCCCACGCCGGCCAGGCGCGCGCGGCCAAGCTGCGGTTCATCCGGTCGTCCTCCGCCTCGCTGCCGCCCCAGGTGATGGCCGAGCTGGAGGAGGTTTTCGGCAGCCCCGTCTTCGAATCCTACGGCATGACGGAAGCCGCGCACCAGATGGCGTCTAACCCGCTGCCGCCGCGCGCCCGCAAACCCGGCGCCGTGGGCATCGCCGCCGGGCCGGAGGTCGCGATCATGGACGACAGCGACGCGCTGCTGCCGCAGGGCGGGATCGGCGAAGTGGTGATCCGCGGCCCCAACGTGACGCCCGGCTACGACAACAACCCAGCCGCCAACGTGAAGGCCTTCACCGGCGGCTGGTTCCGCACCGGCGACCAGGGGCGCCTCGACGAGGAGGGCTACCTGTTCCTCACCGGCCGCCTCAAGGAGCAGATCAACCGCGGCGGCGAGAAGATCAGCCCGCTGGAGGTCGACGTCGCCTTGCTCGACCACCCGGCCATCGCCCAGGCCTGCACCTTCGGCATCCCGCACGACAAGCTGGGCGAGGAGGTCGGCGCCGCCGTGGTGCTGCACCCGGGGCAGACGGCGTCCGAGGCGGAGATCCGTGCGTTCCTGTCCGCCCGGCTCGCCGCGTTCAAGGTGCCCCGCCGCGTGCTGCTGATGGACGACATCCCGAAAGGCGCCACGGGCAAGGTGCAGCGCATCGGGCTGGCCGGCAAGCTGGGCCTGGCGCCGCAAGCAGTGCCATGACGCCAAGCATCTGCGTGTTCGGCGCCGGGGCGATCGGCGGCTACCTTGCGGCAAAGCTGGAGGCTGCCGGCACGCGCGTGTCGATCGTCGCCCGCGGCGCGCATCTCGCGGCCATGCAGCAGGGCGGCCTGGTGCTGCAATCCGGCGGCGAGCGGAGCGTCACGCGTCCCAATGCCGTGGCGCATGGCGACGCGATCGGGCCGCAGGACCACCTAATCCTGACGCTGAAGGCGCACTCGCTGGAGCCGGCCTTGCCGCAACTGGCGCCGCTGGTCGGCCCGCACACCACGATCGTCGCCGCCGTCAACGGCATCCCCTGGTGGTACACGCACGGCCTGCCGGCGCCGTTCGCCGACCGCCGCATCGCAGCGGTCGATCCCGCGGGCGCCTTGTGGGGCGCGCTGCCGCCGGCGCAATGCCTCGGCTGCATCATCTATCCCGCCGCCACCATCGCGGCGCCCGGCGTGATCGACCATACCTATGGCGAGCGCTTCACCCTGGGCGAGCCGGACGGCAGC
>CAXSFF010000714.1:0-2919 GCA_964236035.1 uncultured Acetobacteraceae bacterium | reverse complement strand
GCAGGTCCGGGTCGCGCGCCGGGTCAGGCGCGAAGGCGGGGCGGTCGTAGGCTGCGCCGGAGGGCTGGTGCTGGCGCAGCGGGGCGCGGCTCCAGGCTTCGACGCCGCCTGCCACCACCAGGTCGGCGGCGCCGCTGGTCAGCAGCCCGGCGGCCACGATCACGGCATCAAGCCCGGCATTGCATTGGCTGTCCAGCGTCAGCGCCGCCACTCGGTCCGGCAGGCCCGCCGCCAACCCGACCAGCCGCGCCGGGTTGCCGCCGGCCCCAAGCGCATTGCCGGCGACGATGGCGTCGACCTGGTCCGGCCGCACCCCGCAGCGCTTCAGCAACGCCGCCACGACGGGGGCGCCGATGCCGTGCGGCAGCAGCGCGCGCAATGCGCCACCCACCGGCGCCACGGGGCTGCGCGCCCAACCCAGCACGACGATGTCCACGGTGTCAGCGCGCCCGGAACCAGGCGGCGAGCGCGGCGTGGTCGGTCTTGCCGCCGACGGTGCGCGGCCACGTCGGCGGCGCCACGAGGATGCGGGGGATCTTGTGCGTGGCGAGATGCGGGCGGCAGCTCGCGGCCACGTCGCTCGGCACCAGCGCCGTCCCCGGCCGCAGCTCCAGCAGGGCGACGAGCCGGGTTCCCCGCAGGCTGTCGGGGATGCCGAGCACGGAGGCGGCGACGACGGCGGGATGGCGTTCCAGCACCGCCTCGACCTCCTCGGCGAACACGTTCTTGCCCTGGGTGACCAGCATGCGCCGCTGCCGCCCGACCAGGTGCAGCAAGCCGCGATCGAGGAACCCCATGTCGCGCACGGAGACCCAGCCGTTGTCGCGCACCAAGCTGCCGTCATCGCCGACCGCGTAGTCGGTGAACAGCATCGGGCTGCGCACGAAGATCAGCCCGGGTCCACCCTCCCCGCCGCGGATGGCCACCTCGACGCCGGCGAACGGGCGGCCGACCACGGTTTCCGGCAGCTCGGGGCCGCTGTCGGTCCAGGCGACGAAGCTGGTTTCCGACGCGCCGTAGAACTCCACGATGCGGGCGGCCGGGAACAGGGCGCGCAGCCGGGGCGTCTCCGCCCGCGTCCAGCGCGCGCCGCCGATCAGGATCAGCCGCACGCCGGCGACGGAGCGGCCCCGCCGCTCGCCAGCCGCCAGCAGCAGCATGAGCTGGCTCGGCACGGCCACCAGGCAGCACGCCGCCAGCGCCGCCAGGGTGTCGAGGCAGGCGGGCGCAGAAAAACGGTCCTGCACATGCGCCCCGGCGCCGGTCCACAGGCCGAGCAGCATGGCGAACAGGAACAGCGAGTGCGACAGGCTGCCGGGCGCCACGATCGGCAACGCCGCCGCCGGGCCGAACGTGTCGAGGCACGCCTGGAAGCTTTCGGTCCAGGAACGGTGGCTGCGGCTGAAGCCTTTCGGCAGCCCCGTGCTGCCGCTGGTGAAGCCGATGTAGAAGGCGTCGCCGGGCGGGGCGGCAATGCTGGCCCGGACCTGCTTGCGCACCGCCGCCGGCCAGTCCGGGTCGGCCACGCCGGCGGCGCGGCCGCTGCCGGCGATGGCGCAGAACTCGACCAGCCGGTCGATTTGGCTGGCGGACTCGCCGACCCAGCCGACCGCCGGGCCGGGCGCGGCGGCAGCGGCCGTGGCAAGGGCGGCGAAGCTTAGCCGGCGAGTCCCGTCGCTGATGGCAAGCCGTCCGCCGTCGCGCGCGGCCCAGTAGGCGAGCGGAGCGGTGACGGTATGAAAATCAGTCATGCCAACACCTTGCTCAGGCAATGCTACGGGAGGCCGCGTCGCCCGGGCTTCGTCGTCCGGCTTCGTCGCCCAGGCTTCATGGCTTGGCAGGATCAGGCATCACCGGCAAGCAGCTTGGCCGCGCGGTCAAGCTGGACGATCGGCGTTCAAGGGCGTGGGCGTGCTAGCCGCTAAGCTCTGCCACCGAAAGGCCGCGGACGCGATGCCGCTCGATCAGTCGCGCAACCAGGCCGGATCGCTTGGCCTCCTCGACAAAGGCGCTCAGGAAACGAGCACCGGCAAGGTTGGCCTTCGCTGTGCCCACCGCTTGCTGGATCGTCGTGAAATGGCCGTCGAGAACCTTGGCGCCAGGCAGCGTTTCGAGATCGGACAGCAGGCCCGGGCGCAGGCCCGCCAGCGCTTCGAGCCGGTCATCGACAAACCATTGACGCGAGGCGGGGATGCTCGGCGCCCGCACGAGTTCGGCGTGCCTGATGTTGCGGGTCAGCCAAAGGTCATAGGCGCTGCCGGCGCAGACCGCGATGCGGACGCCTGGCTGGTCGACATCGGCGACGGCGGCAAGGCCGGAGCCGGCGGGAACCAGGTAGGTTGCTTCGATCGCGGCATAAGCGGCGGTGAAGGTGATCTTTTCTGCCCGCGCCGGTTCCGCCCCGATCAGCGCGATGTCCCACTGCCCGGCATCCACCGCGTCCGCCAACACGTTTGCCCCGGCACACGGGACGTAGGACACCGGAACTCCCAACCTGGCGGCGATCTCATGAGCAAAATCGGGCGCCACACCCTCCGGATCGCCTGAAGCGCTCTTCCCCGTCACCAATAGAAAGTTATTGGTGTTGATCCCGACGCGAAGCGTCCCTGTCGAGGCCAATTCCGCTATGACGTCCTCGTGCATGATCCTGTTCCCGGTTATCCGAAAGCCTGGCGTGCGGAAGCGTAGTTTGGTCAGGGTTACCCCTGCAAGAAGGATCGTTGGGTGATCCAGTCACATCGAACCGCAGGGCTGCCTGCGGACGCTCGGCTGAACCCGGCAGCCTGCGGCGTCGTGACCATTGGGGATCGTATGCGTCAAGCTGGTGTTGAATGGGCGCAGTTGAGGCGGCACAGAGTGCTGCAAGTCACCGCACACCGGCCAAGCTGCGACAGAATGGCTCCTGTGCAAATGGCCCCT
>CAXSFF010000713.1:0-2925 GCA_964236035.1 uncultured Acetobacteraceae bacterium | reverse complement strand
CTGCCGGAGGACAAGTACAAGCTGGTCCGTGCGTTCCAGGCCGGCAGCCACACGGTCGGCATGTGCGGCGACGGCGCCAACGACGCTCCTGCGCTGCGCCAGGCGCAGATCGGCATCGCGGTCCTAACGGCGACGGACGTGGCCAAGTCCGCCGCCGGCATGGTGCTGACGCAGCCGGGACTGGCCGGCATCGTAACCGCGGTACGGGAGGGCCGGGTGACGTTCCAGCGCGTGCAGACCTATGCGTTGAACTCGATCATCAAGAAGGTCGTGTCGGTGCTGTTCCTGGTAGTTGGCCTGGCCATGACGGGGCAGGCGGTGCTGACGCCGCTGCTGATGGTGATCGTGATGGTCACGGGCGACTTTCTGGGCATGGCGCTGACCACCGACCGGGTGGCGGCGTCGGAGTTGCCGAACGCCTGGCGGATCGGCCGGCTGACGCTGGCGGGGGTGGCGCTGGGCGCCTGCCTGCTGGCGTTCCTCAGCGCCGTGCTGGCGGTGGGCGCGTTCGGGCTGCGGCTGGGGACCGGGGCGTTGCAGACCCTGGCTTTCGTGGCGCTGGTGTTCGGCGGGCAGGCAGCGATCTACGCCATCCGCGACCGCCGCCGGCTATTGGGGCTGCGCCCCAGCGGCTGGCTGCTGGCGTCGTCCGCCGCGGACGTGGGAATCGCCTCGGGGCTGGCCATCGGCGGGGTGGCAATGGCACCGCTGCCGGCCCTAGTGGTGGGCAGCCTATTAGCAGCGGCGGTGGCGTTCGCGTTCGTGCTGGATGTGGTGAAAGTCCCGGTCTTTGCCCGGTTCGGGATCGCATAGCGGAGTGGTTCACTGACTGTGGTAGGGATCGAGGTCATGGCCCACTCAAAGGACTACCGCGTGCCGGAGGGAGACAAGGTTGACCTCAAGGAATGGGCGACGCTGGCCAAGCATGGACCCTGGTCGCATGGGCATGGCTCCAAAGATGGAATGAAGGTCCTGCTGGCGGAACACGTCGCGCGGCTGAGCGCGCAACAGCAGCTCCTGTATGCCGCCAACCGCCATGCGGTGCTGCTGATCTTTCAGGCGATGGATGCGGCGGGCAAGGACGGCGCGATCCGGCACGTCATGTCCGGCGTCAACCCGCAGGGCTGTCAGGTGTTCAGCTTCAAGCACCCCAGCGCCGCCGAGCTGCAGCACGACTTCCTGTGGCGCACCACCCGCGACCTGCCGGAGCGCGGGCGCATCGGCATCTACAACCGCTCCTACTACGAGGAGGTGCTGATCGCCCGGGTCCATCCCGAAATCCTGCAAGGCGAGGGGCTGCCCAAGGAGGCGCACGTCGCGGCGCATGGCGGCAAGGCAGTCTGGCACGACCGCTACCGGTCCATCAGGGACCTGGAATGGCACCTCGGCCGCACCGGCACCCGCATCGTCAAGTTCTTCCTGCACATCTCGAAGGGCGAGCAGAAAAGGCGCTTCCTGGACCGCATCGACGACCCGGACAAGAACTGGAAGTTCAGCGCATCGGACGTCACGGAACGGGGCTTCTGGAAGGACTACATGAGGGCCTACGAGGACTGCCTGGGCGCGACCAGCACGGCCGATGCGCCCTGGCATGTCGTGCCGGCAGACAACAAGGACAGCGCCCGGCTGATCGTATCCGGAATTGTCCTCGACACGCTGGAGAGCCTTGGAAGCCGGTATCCCAAAACATCAGACGAACGCCAGGAAGAGCTGAAAGCCATCCGGAAGCAGCTTGTGGGGTAGGCAGACCGGTGCCGGTCAGCCCAGCCGCCTCCTTCTACCAGCCGTAGCCAGGCCAGCCGTAGTGGCTGTGCAGGCGTTCCTCGTAGGCCTGGTCGATCACCGCGGCCGGGTGCCAGGGCGGGCTGGCCTTGATGTGCTCCCGGGTCAGACCGGTGCGGATCTCGTGGCCGGCCCAGTCCACCTTCTGCACCGCGAACGGCGACAGCAGGACGTGCTGGCCGAACCACCAGTTGCGGGTGTCGATCACCAAGTAGCGAATGCCCCAGGTTGCGTCGTCGATCAGGAAGTCCTGGACATGGCCGATGCTGCCATCCGCGGCCTGGACGTGGCAGTTGGTGATGTCGGTCATGCTCTGCAGATGCGGGTCGCCGTCATCGCGCGCCCCGCCGCCCCGTTCGCGCTCGATCACCGCGGCCTCGCCGTAGGCGGGCGGCCCCGCGAGCGGCATCCCCATCATGCCGACATAGCCGCCGAACAGGTTGCCCCCGCCCCACAGCGGGTCCCAGCCGTAGTAGCCGTACAGGTCGTCCTCCATGCGCCGCGACACCGGCTCGTCCTGCAGCACGTCGGGGCCAGCCTCGACCTGCGCCCGGGTCAGCCGCACCGGCAGCTCCTGCTGGCCAAAGTCGGGCCGGCCAATGGCCGAGGGGTGGATCAGCACCTTGCGCCCGGTGAGCCATGTCCCGGTGTCGGCCACCATCCAGCGCACCTTCCAGGTCGCGTCGTCGAACAGGAAGTCGCTGCAGGTGCCGATCCGGCCGTCGCTGGCCGCGATGGCGTAGTTCTTGAGCGCCGACCCAACGAGCAGCATCGCACAATCCCCTTCGCATAAGCTTTCGTATCTTTGCCCCGACAAGGGACCGCGCGGCAGCCTCGGAAACTACCTAATGGTGCGGTTTTTGGCGCGGAAAGGGTTTGGAGCGGCTTGCCGTGGCAGGATTGAGGCTCTGGTAGGTTCTGACTTGTCTTTGGCAGTCGGTGCTGGAAGAAGGGCGTTACGGGAGCACCCAGCCTCAGGCCGGGGAACCCGCCGGGCCGAGGGCGCGCCCGATTGCCTGGACAAGGTCCGCTTCCCGGAACGGCTTGGTCAGCAGCACGGCGCCGGGCATGGCCGCTTGCCGGACATAGCCGCTCATGAACAGGTGCGGGACCGGTGCGGCCCGGTTGATCTGCTTCATCGCC
>CAXSFF010000712.1:0-2929 GCA_964236035.1 uncultured Acetobacteraceae bacterium | reverse complement strand
GCGGCGCTGCTGTCCGGGGTGCTGAACGGGCTGGACCGCTTCGCCGCCGCCGCCGGCGCGCCGATGCTGTACAACATATGCTCGATCGCGGCGATGCTGCTGCTGACGCCGTACGTGCCGACGGTTGGGCACGCGCTGGCCTGGGGCGTGTCGAGCGCCGGGGTGGCGCAGCTCGGCCTGTTGGTGTGGGCGACGCGGCGGGCCGGCATGCCGATGCGCATCCCGCGCCCGCGGCTGACGCCGGCCATGCGCATCCTGCTGCGGCGGATGGCGCCGGGGCTGATCGGCGCGTCGGCGATGCAGTTGAACCAGGCGGTGGACGTGATCGTCGGCAGCCTGTTGCCGCCGGGTGCCATCTCGCTGCTGTACTACGCCGACCGGGTGAACCAATTGCCGCTCGGCACCATCGGCGCGGCGGTGGGCACGGCGCTGCTGCCGCTGCTGTCGCGCCAGGTGCGCGGGCCGGACCCGGCGGCGGCCATCGCCACGCTGAACCGGGCGCTGGAGTTCGCGCTGGTGCTGACGGTGCCGGCGGCGTTGGCGCTGATCGTGTGCGGCACCCCGATCATGGCCGTGCTGTTCGAGCGCGGCGCGTTCACCCTGCATTCGGCGACGCTGAGCGCGCAGTCGCTGGCGGCGTATGCGGTGGGGCTGCCGGCGTTCGTGCTGGTGAAGGTGCTGGCGCCGGCGTTCTTCGCCCGCGGCGACACGGGCACGCCGGTGCGCATCGGCATGATCACGCTGGTGCTCAACTTCGTGCTCAACCTCGCCCTGATGATCCCGCTGCAGCACGTCGGCCCGGCGCTGGCGACCAGCCTGGCCGCGCTGTTCAACGTCGGCGCGCTGGCGGTGATGCTATCGCGGCGCGGCTTCCTGGTGACGGATGCGCGGCTGCGGCGGCGGCTGCCCCGTATCGCGCTGGCCGCGACGGCGATGGCGGGCACGCTGTGGCTGATCCAGCACCGCCTGTTCGACCCGGCGGCGATGGAGCGCGGCCTGCGCTGGGGCGGCCTGGCGGCGCTGGTCGGCCTGGGGCTGGCGGCGTATTTCGCGGCTGGCCAGGTGCTGGGCGCGTTCGACGTGCGCGAGGTGATGCGGCGGTTGCGGCGGCGCGGCGCGGTGGCGAGTGCGGCGGGGTGACGTTCTTGGCAGTGGGTCGGCCTGGACCTTGGCTTTCGACCCACCTCGGCCGCATGGCGACGTGATCGTGCACTTCTAACGGCTGTCGCATTCGCAACGACCTGGTGCCGTCCGGAGGCGGCCAGTCACCCAGGGCACCTTGGATGGCTGCCCGTCCGAACGGCCCGTCCGAACGCCTGGCGCACGTGCCTGTGGCGAACTGGAAAAGCTGAGCGACGCCGGCAACCCGCAAGCCTGCAAACCCGATCACGAGGCAAGATGGCTGGCGATGGTCCTCGCCATGGCCGCCGCTGGTTCGTCGGCCCGGATCGGGGCGATGTAGCGGCCGTCCGGCCCGACCAAATAGAGGACGGAGCTGTGGTCCACCCCGTAGCGCCCGGAGTCCGCGTCCCCGTGACGGGCCACGCTGCTCACCCGGTATTCGCCCAGGACCTTGTGGATTTCGTCCGCCGTTCCGGTCAGGCCGACCAGCCTGACCACCTTGGGTGCGAACAGGCTGACGTATCTTTCGACGACGGGCGGGGTGTCGTGGCCGGGATCGACGGTGATGAACAGCGGCTGCACCCTGCTGGCCGCCTCGCCCAGCTCGTCGAGCGCCGTCGCCACGCTGGCCAGCGTCGTCGGGCACACGTCCTGGCAGGAGGTGTAGCCGAAGTAGATCAGCAGGTACTGGCCCCGGAAGCTCTGGTCCGTGACTTGGCGGCCGTCGCCTTGCACCAGCCTGAACGGGCCGCCGATGGCCGCGGTGCGAAGGGGGCGTGAGCCGATCAGCCAGAGGCAGCCGCTCGCCAGCAGCAGCAGGACCGCCGTGACGCCAGCCAGCTTCGCGAGCGACGCCCGGTCCCGCAGCGTCCGGCGGGCGGCTCCGCCCAGCTTGGTCCGTGCCATTGGCCTACATCCGCATGTTCATGTGGTCGCCGGACATCGATGCCAGCGGGTGCGCGCGCAGTTCGCTGATCTCCGCCGCCAAGGCGTTCGCATCGTCCCAGTTCACCCGTCTGTCCCGCCTCTGCAACGCCCGCAACCAGCCCTGGTCGTCGATCAGGAACTCGGTGCCGGGCAACTCCCCTTCTGGCATGCCTGAAACGATGGCGTAAGCGGGCGACACCGCCGGGTCGTCGGCAACGCAGGCGGCGCCCCCAGGGCCAACGAAGGTAGGGCCGACGAAGATGGTGACGGCATCGCCCGTCCCGGCAGCCGGAGGCTGGCCAAACACCAGCCGGACAAACCGGCCCCGCAGATCGTGCAGCGTGACGGCCTGCCCGCCGCAGACCGCTTGCAGGTCCGGGGCCTGGACTGGCTGGGGCCAGCTTCCCATGCCGGCTATCGCCACGCCCGCATTGTGGGCGCGGACGTAGTCGATCAGATCCCATCGCTCGTCTTCCGAGAGCACGGCGGCGAAGCCCGGCATGGCTTGGCCGCCCTCCGGGGCGTCGATGCCGTGCGACAGCCACCAGAACAGCTCGCCATCGCTGTGCATCCACAGATGGCTTGCCGTCAGGTCGGCGGGCGGGACCGGCAGCCCATTCGCCGCAGACCCGTCACCGTGGCCTTCCGCCCCGTGGCAGGCGGCGCAGCGCTGTGGGAAGAGCTGGGCGCCCGCGGCGATGGCCGTCGCCGCGAAGCCCGTCGGCGAGTGATAGAAGCTGGTCGGATAAGCTTCGACCAGCAGCAGGTCGAAGTGCGGCACGGCAAGCCAGCCGATCACCGCCGCCGCGGCGGCCGCCGGCCAGCGGACACGCCGGGCGAGGACCGCCACCACCAGCAGCGCCAAGCCCCCGGCGAGCGC
>CAXSFF010000711.1:0-2936 GCA_964236035.1 uncultured Acetobacteraceae bacterium | reverse complement strand
GGTAGACATCCGCAAGGAGTTGGCGGGATGATGCGGGACCGCGGCCAACCCCGACCAAGATCGTTTTACGTGCTGGCGGGGTTCTTCGCCCTGTTCATGCTGTTCATCTACGGGCCGATGTTCACCATCTATCTGCTGTCGTTCCAGGGGCCGCAGGGGGGCATGAGCTTCCCGATGGTGGGCAGCTCCATCCATTGGTTTGAGGTGCTCGCGGCCGGCCGTGGCGGCGAGGGGATGGGCGACGTGCCCGGCGCGTTCGCCCGTTCGCTGCGGCTGGCGGCTTGCGTTTCGGTGCTGACCGTCATGTTCAGCGTGGCGGCCGGGCTCGGTTACCGCAAGCGGTTTCCCGGGGCCACCGCGCTGTTCTATTTGACGATCGTCAGTATGGTGATGCCCAGCCTGTTCGTCGGCTTCGGCGTGGCACTCGGCTTCCGGCTGCTCGGCCTCGACCCGGCCTGGTACACTTCCGCCCTCGGCGCCCAACTCACGTGGACGCTGCCGTTCGGCGTGCTCATCATGTTCATCGTCATGGGTCGCTTCAACCCGGCTTACGAGGAGGCCGCCGCCGATCTTGGCGCCGGCCCGCGCCAGCGCCTGACCGAGATCGTGCTGCCGATATTGCTGCCGGGGATCATAGGGGTGGCAATGGCCGGGTTCACCGGGTCCTACGACGAGTTCGCGCGCACCGCGCTTACCATAGGCAGCGCCAATACCCTGCCGCTGGAGATCATGGGGCTTACCACCATCGCCGCCTCGCCGGTGCTGTTCGCGATCGGCACGCTGACGACGGCGGTGTCATTCGTCCTGATCGCGCTTACGGTCACGGTCACCGGCCGCATGATGAAGCGTCGCGCCGTCCGGAGGGCCTCGTGAACGCACCTCGCTTCGACGTGGAGTTGGTGGGCGTCAGCAAGCTGTACGGCCCGGCGCTGGCGGTTGATGACATCTCGCTGCGCATCCCACGGGGCAGCTACTGCTGCCTGCTTGGCCCGAGCGGTTGCGGCAAGACGACCACCCTGCGAATGATCGCCGGGCACGAGCACGCCACCGCGGGCGATATCCTGATTGCCGGGCGGGAGGTCACGGACACGCCGGCGGCCCGTCGCGGCACGGCGATGATGTTCCAGAACTATGCCCTGTTCCCGCATCTGACGTGCCTGGACAATGTGGCGTTCAGCCTGAAGATGCGCGGCACCGGAAAGGGGGAACGCGCCAAGGCAGCACACGAGTTCCTGCAGCTGGTCCACATGGACGCGTTCGCCGACCGCATGCCGGGGCAGCTTTCGGGCGGGCAGCAACAGCGCGTGGCGCTGGCCCGGTCGCTCATCACCCGGCCGCAGGTGCTGTTGCTTGACGAGCCGCTTTCGGCGTTGGACCCATTTCTGCGCGGCCGGATGCGGGCGGAGCTGAAGCGGCTGCAACGCAAGCTCGGCATCAGCTTTATCCACGTCACGCACAGCCAGGAGGAGGCGCTGGCGTTGGCCGATCTGGTCGTCATCATGGATGGCGGTCATATTTGTCAGGCCGGCCCGGCGCGCGAGGTGTTCGAGCGGCCAAATAGCGCCTTCGTCGCCAGCTTCATCGGCGGCCATAACATCGTCGACACGCCCGCCGGCCAGGTCTGCGTGCGTGCCGACCGCTGCCGCCTCGGCGAGGACGGGCCGGGGGCGCGGGCCTGGGGGACCGTATGCTCGGTCGAGTATCAGGGTCCTGTGGTCCGCATCGCGGTCGAGACGCCGGCCGGCGTCGAATTGGCCGCGGTCATGCCGGACAATCTCTACTTCCGCGCGCCCGTGAGCCTCGGCGATACGGCCGCTCTCACCTGGCACGCGGATGACGAATATTTGTTGAACGAGCGCGCCCGCGTGCTGGAACCGCTGGAAGGAGATTGAGCCATGCCCGTCTGGGACAAGTTCCTCACGGACGACGACAGGAAGGTCAATGCTTTGCGGCCGAAGCGCAAGCCGAACGGGCTAGGGCACAAGCCGGCGCTGCTGGTGATCGACATGCAGGTCACCGCCTGCGGGTATGACAAGCCTATCTATGAACAACTGGACGAATACACCGGCGCCTGCGGGCCGCATGCCTGGCGTGCCATCCCGGTGCAACAGCGCCTACTGGAGGCGGCACGCGCGAACGGCGTGCCCGTGATCTACACCAAGCACGTCTTCCGCCCGGAGAGCGGCCTGCCCCACGCCGCCCCGTCCGGCAATTTCAGCATCGCCAATTTCCGGTCCGAAATCCCGGACGAGGTCGCCATGCAGCCAGGCGACCTGTTGGTCGAAAAGCAGACCCCGAGCTCATTCCTGTTTACCAACCTTATCCTGATTCTCAACCATCTTGGCGTGGACAGCCTGCTCGTGTGCGGCAACAGCACCAGCGGCTGCGTGCGCGCCACCTGCGTCGACGGCATGACCCACGGCTACAAGATGCAGGTAATCGAGGAGGCGGTGTTCGACCGGATCGAGATGTCGCACGCCGCCGCACTGTTCGACCTGCAATTCAAAATCTGCGACGTGGTCTCGGCCGAGAGCGCGCTTGCCGCACTGAGCGGGTCATCACCCGGGTTGAAGCTGGCGAGCTGAGACCCGGTTCAGCCGGGCGCGAGTCGCGGGGGCAATTGCTGAGGTGAGGGTCAGCAGGGCGTTGGTGCACTTCGATGGTGTGAATGATGGTAGGAGGCTCTTCCCTTTCTTTGGTCCTGACCGCGCCGATGCCGCACAAGCTAGCGTGGTGCATGGATCAGGGGTGCGGGCGCGTTAACCCTACCCGCGTCTGGGGTCAGGCGACGCGGACGTAGCTCGGGCGTCCCAGATCCAGCATGCGGTTGAGCGCATGGACTGCGACCGCCACCTCGGTCGCCCGGCGCTCGTCCGTGTGTGCGCGCAACTCATCGCCGATCACCTGCTTCCACCGGTTCATGGTGGCTTCGACCC
>CAXSFF010000710.1:0-2937 GCA_964236035.1 uncultured Acetobacteraceae bacterium | reverse complement strand
GTCGCCGGTGGCCGCCTCGACCCGGGCGCGGCAGCGAAGGCCCGCAACGGCGAGGTGTCGCCGGTCGACGCGCTGGCGGCCCTGGAGGAACTGGAAGAGGGCGCGACGCGCCCGTCCGGCGGGCTGGCCGACCAGTTGCTGGCGTTCGTCACCCCCCGGCCGCGCCATCCCGACACGCTGAGCGCGCCGCGGATCGTGCCCCTGCTGGGCGCCGCGGCGAGCCTGCTGGAACGCGGCACCGCCGGCTCCGACGACCTCGCCGCCCTGGGCACGGCCGCGCTGGGCCAGGAGCTGCGGCAGCACAAGGAGCTGGCCGAGCGGCGCGCCACGCTGATCGAAGGGTAGTCGCGCGCCATGGACGGAACGGCGTCGGACCAGGTGGTCGACCTGCTGCACTGCCTGGGCTTCATCTACCTGCGACATGGCCAGCACCAGCGCGCGGTGGTGCTGCTGATCCTGGCCGCCCAGTCGGGAGCTGAGGCGCGGCCCGAGGTGCTGCGCACGCTCTGCGCCGCGCTGATCGCCGCCGGCATGGGCCGCCAGGCGCTGGAGATCGTGGATCGGCTCGCGGCACTCGATCCGCAGGGCGCTGCCCATCCGATGATGCGCCTGATGCACGCGCGCGCGCTGCTGCTCCTGGACCGCGGCGACGAGGCGCGGGCGATGTTTCGTGCCGCCACGGCCGCCCCGGGCGACGAGCCGTTCGGGGCGGCCGCCTGATGCTCCAGCGCCTCGCCGGACGCTCCGACCTGGTCGTGGTCGCCCTGCTGGTGGCGACCGTGATGCTGATGATCGTGCCGCTGCCGACCGCGGCGGTGGACGTGCTGCTGGCGTTCAACCTCGGCATCAGCGTGCTGCTGCTGATGGTGGCGTTCTACCTGCACAGCCCGGTGCAGTTCTCCACCCTGCCGGCGGTGATCCTGATCGCCACCGTGTTCCGCCTCGCGCTGTCGATCGCGGTGACGCGGCTGGTGCTGATCCAGGCCGACGCCGGCGACATCATCAGCACGTTCGGCAACTTCGTGGTGGCCGGCAACATCGTGGTCGGGCTGGTGATCTTCCTGATCATCACCGTGGTGCAGTTCATCGTCATCACCAAGGGCGCCGAGCGGATCGCCGAGGTGGCGGCGCGCTTCACGCTCGACGCGATGCCCGGCAAGCAGATGGCGATCGACGCCGACCTGCGCAGCGGCGAGCTGGACCAGGCGGCGGGACGACAGCGCCGACGCGACCTGGAGCGCGAGAGCCAGCTCTACGGCGCGATGGACGGCGCCATGAAGTTCGTCAAGGGCGACGCCATCGCCGGCCTCGTCATCATCGTGGTCAACCTCGCGGGCGGGCTCGCGATCGGCACGCTGCAGCACGGCATGTCGCTGGCCGAGGCCGGGCGGACCTACTCGATCCTGACGGTGGGCGACGGCCTGATGGCGCAGATCCCCGCGCTGCTGGTCTCGATTACTGCCGCGACCGTGGTGACCCGCGTCGGCGGCGGCGAAGGCGAGAACCTCGGCGCGGAGATCGCCGCCCAGCTCGGCCGCAACGGACGCGCGCTCTGGCTGGCCTCGGTGCTGGCCGCGACGCTGGGCCTCATCCCCGGCTTCCCGGTGCTGATCTTCCTGGTCATCGCCGGGGTGTTCGCGCTGCTGGCGCGCGCCGCGGACCGCCGCCAGGCACGCGCCGCAGCGCCCGCCGAGGTGCCGGCCGCCGTGGTGGCCGCCCCGATCCCGGCGCGGGTGCAGCTCGTGCTGTCCGCCTCGCTGGCGGCGCAGGCTGACCCGCAGCGCCTGTCCGCCGCGATCGCCGCGCGCAACCTCGCGCTGAGCGAGGAGCTGGGCGTGGCATTCCCGCGCGTCGAGGTGGTGGTCGCCAACCTGGAGGGCGGGCGGTTCCGGCTCGACCTGGACGGCGTGCCGATTGCGGACGGCGCGTTGCCGGCCGACAGCCTGCTGCTGCGCGACGACGCGGAGAACGCCGAGCTGGCCGGCGTCGCGGCGACCCCCGGCGAGTCGCTGCCGGGGGCGGCGCGCACGCTCTGGGTCCCCGACAGCAGCCGTGGGGCGCTGATCTCGGCGGGCGTGGGCTTCGTGGCCGCCGCCGACGCCCTGGCAGAGACGGTGCCCGCGACGCTGCGCCGCCACGCCGGGCAGTTCATCGGCATCCAGGAGACCCGGCAGATGCTGGCCCGGATGGAAACGGAGTGGGGCGACCTGGTGCGAGAGGCGCTGCGCGTGGTGCCGCTGCAGCGGGTGGCTGACCTGTTCCGCCGCCTGCTCGACGAGGGGCTGTCGCTGCGCAACCTGCGCGGGCTGCTGGAGTGCCTGGTGGAGAACGGCGCGCGCGAGCAGGACGTGGTGATGCTGGCGGAAGCAGTGCGCGGCGGGATGCGCCGCCAGATCTGCCACCGGCACGCCGACGAGCTGCGCGTGATCGCGGCCTTCATCATCGACAGCGACGCGGAGGGCGTGCTGCGCGGCGCGGTGCGCCAGGCCGGCAGCGGCGCGCACCTCGCGCTGCCGGACGGCACGGCGACAGCGCTGGTGGAGCGCATCCGCGCCGAGGCCGCTGCCTCGCGCGGGCCCGGCCCCGTGGTGGTCACGGCGATGGACGTGCGCCGCCACCTGCGCAGCCTGCTGGTGAACAACGGTGTGCACACCGCGGTGCTGTCGTTCCACGACCTGCTGCCCGAGTTCACGGTGCAGCCGCTCGGCACGATCCGGCTGTCCGGCGAGGTGGTGCGCAGCGCCTCGGCCCCTGACGAGGCGCCCGCCGGCCCGGTGGCGCTGCAGGGGGTGGCGGCGTGAGGCGCGTCCCGGCCGTGGCCGGCGAAGCAGGCAAGATTGAGGCTCTGCCTCATCCGCCAAAAGCTCGCCTTTGGAAACCCATACTTAAGTCAAGCCGGTCCAGGGGCGGCTCGCTCCTGGCGGGTCTGGGCAGAGC